>CAIUDK010000215.1 GCA_903897875.1 uncultured Hyphomicrobiales bacterium | reverse complement strand
GCCAAGCCCTGCTCTATAAATATTATCCATCCAAAGAAGCTTTGCTGGCAGCCATGTTCGACAAAGTGTTTGCCGATCAATGGAATCTTGAATGGCTCCAAGCGCTTGATGATACGTCCGCACCCTTGGCGAATCGTCTTGTGAGCGTCTATGGCCGCATTTTGAGTGGCGATGACATTGGGCTGCGCTTGCTTTTGCGCGCCGTTCTGGATGGCCGAACGGATGCCCATGTGCGCGCTGGATTCATGTTTGAAAATATCGTGACGCCACTCATTCGCGAGCTGCGCCGTGAGGCTGAGCTGCCTGATTTGGCGACAAAGCCGCTGCTCAATGGCGAGGAAGAACTCGCCAATATGCTGCATGGCGCGATGTTATTTCACGCTCTGCGCGAACATCTCTACCATATGCCCGTCAACCTTGTGCGCGAAGACACTTTGGCATTTTTTGTGACGACGTTTTTACAAGGTGCGCGACAAAGCCTGCTCAAACTGCATCACGGAGAATTTGGCGCAAGTCTGAGAGACGCAAGTCTGAGAGAAGCCCGCGCCAATTCGTAATATCAATCTGCTGTCATCTTTTGCGCAGCGACACGAAACGGATGGGCTGGATAGACGCCCAGAATTCTCACCTCGCGTGAGAAAAACGCAAGCTCTTCCAGAGCCATACGCATGGAGGCGTCTTCAGGATGGCCATCGACATCGACCAAGAATTGCGTGGCGGCAAATTCGCCTTCCACCATATAGCTTTCTAGCTTGGACATATTGACGCCATTGGTCGCAAAACCACCCAGTGCTTTGTAGAGAGCTGCTGGCACATTGCGCACACGAAACACAAAGGTCGTCACAGTGGGGCCAGAGCCCACGACTGGCCATTGGGGAGTCTTGGACAGAATGATAAAGCGCGTTGTGTTGTGCTCAGCGTCTTCGACATTTTGTGCCAAAGTTTCAAGACCATAGATCTTGGCGGCCAAGGCGGGTGCCAAGGATGCGCGTGTTGGATCATTCCATTCCGACACTTCGCGCGCCGAGCCTGCGGTGTCGCCTGTGATCACGGGTTTAAGATTATATTTGCGAATAATATTGCGGCATTGGCCCAGCGCATGAACGTGGCTGTAGACCGATTTCAGCGTCTCCAATTTTGCGCCCTTAATGGCTAACAATTGGAAATGAATAGGCAAAAAATATTCGCCGATAATGTGCAGGCCAGCTTGTGGCAAAAAGTGATGGATGTCGGCGACGCGTCCGTTGATGGAATTTTCCACCGGAATCATGCCCAGATCCGCACGGCCCTCGCTGATGGCAGCAAACGCATCTTCAAACGTCGGACAGGGCAGCGATTCCCAATCGGGATACATATCCGCACACGCAATGTGAGAATTGGCGCCGGGTTCGCCCTGATAGGCGATGCGTTTGATTTCGCTCATTTTGTCCTCAACAGAGTGCGTGCGCGCTCAAGATCATGGGGCGTATCTACGCCCAAGGGCACGGCGGCAACAAGGCCGACATCGATTCGCATACCGGCTTCAAGGGCCCGTAATTGTTCCAGTTTTTCGCGCTGCTCCAAAGTGGAAGGGGGCAGAGCGACAAACCGCTCCAGCGCCGCGCGGCGATAGGCGTAGAGGCCGATGTGATGATAGAGCGGCCCCTCGCCATAGGGCGCGGTGGCGCGGGTAAAATACAAGGCCCGCAAGCGGTTAGCCGAAAGCGGGCTACCCACGACCTTAACGACATTGGGATCGGTCTTTTCTTCTGGCCGGGTGATGAGGGCCGCCACCGTGGCAATATCCACAGCGCTATCAGACAAAAGATTTTTACAGGCCCGCACCGTGTCGGCTTCCAGCACCGGAAGGTCGCCTTGGATGTTGATGATGGCATCGTGACGCCCGTCGGGGTCGATCAGATTGATGGCCTCAAAAATCCGGTCTGATCCCGATTGATGATGGTCGCCGGTGAGCACGGCTTGCCCCCCTGCTGCACGAATTACCTCAATGATTTCAACACTATCGGCTGCCACAACGACCGGCCCAACATCGGCTTCCATGGCCCTGCGCCAGACCTGAACGATCATGGGCTGGCCGCCAATATCGGCCAATGGCTTGCCCGGCAGACGGGTGGAAGCCATGCGGGCTGGGACCAGAACGATGGGTGAAGTGATGGGTGAAGACATGGTTGGCTACACAGAACTTGCAAAAGGTGATGATTGAGCTTGCTTATACGTGTTGCCAACCACACGGCAAAGCGAGTAATCAACCGTTTCATCGATCAGATTGGCTTAGGCTTGATCTGGACAGATCCATTTTGAAAGGCAGGAGCCAGGCATGGATTCCTTTGAGTTCAACAAAATCGCCGGCGGCGTGCTCGGTACCCTGCTTTTTGTCATGGGTCTGGGCATTTTCTCGGATTCGCTGTTTTCTCGCTCTCATTCGGAAAAGCCGGGCTATGCCCTGCCAGCCGAAGAGGTTCATGCTGCGGCCACCGCTGCTGCGCCAGCTGGCGAGCCTTTGCCGGTTTTGCTGGCCAAGGCTGACCCTAAGAAGGGCGAATCAAACGCTAAGGTCTGCACGACCTGCCATAATCTGGCCAAGGACGGCGCCCCTAAGGCAACCGGCCCCAACCTGTATGGTGTTGTGGAACGTGCTGTAGCTTCAACTGGTTACGCCTATTCCGATGCGATCAAGGCCAAGGGTGGCAACTGGAGCTATGAAGCTTTGAACCAGTTCATCACCAATCCTAAGGGCTATATCGCTGGCACCAAGATGGGCTACGGCGGCGAAAAGGATCCAGCTAAGCGTGCTGACATCATCGCCTTCTTGCGCTCGCTGGCTGACACGCCAGCCCCGCTACCAGCTAAGTAGTCTCAAACACCCAATAATTTGAAAAGGCCGGGCGAATCGTCCGGCCTTTTTTGATTCCAAATTGTTTTGTGTCGGCAAGGCTGGCGGCATCTCGAAAAAGAGACATAATCTGGCCGAATCAGGCGCGCATCTGCTGGAGGGCATGTGCTGAAGAGGCTACGCCCCTTTGCGCCGCACTAGTGCCCAACCGGAACTCCCAGCTGGAACTCTCATGCGCCTTACTCGCCGTTTTGCCCTTCTTGGCTCCGCTGCTTTCGCCACAATCGCTTTGCCCGGATTTCGGCAATCGCACATCCGCCACACGCACGGACACTCACCTGCACATGCCTTGGAATTGGGTGTCGCCGAGGCCCAAGCAGATGAGGCGGTCGCCGTACATGGCCTGTCCACATTTGGCGCTTTGAATGAGCCCGCCGACTTTCCCCATTTTTCATATGTAAATCCCAACGCCCCCAAGGGTGGTCTGCTCTCCCTCCAAATTAAAAACACCACCGGCAACCAAGCCTTCCAGACCTTCGACACATTCAATATTTTTGTTACCAAGGGCGCAGGTGCCGCTGGTATGGAATCGACATTCGATTCGCTGATGGCATCCTCATCCAACGAGCCCAATGCGATGTATGGTTTGGTGGCGCGCTCGGTTCGCATTTCCACCGACCGTCTGACCTATCGTTTTCAACTGCGCCCTGAGGCGCGCTTCCACGATGGCTCGCGCCTTAGCGCTCATGATGTTGCCTTCTCACTCAACATTCTCAAAGCCAAGGGCCATGTTGCCTATCGCGCATTGCTGTCAGAATTTGCCGGTGCTGAGGCTGCCAATGATGATGAGCTGATTGTTCGCTTCACACCGCAGCGCTCGCGTGATCTTCATCTCATCATTGCTGGCCTGCCGATTTTTTCCAAAGCCTATTGGTCAACACGTGATTTTGAAGCCTCCACTTTGGAAGCGCCATTGGGATCGGGGCCGTATAAATTGGCGCGCTTCGATCAAGGCCGCTTTGTGGAATTTGAACGCGTTAAAAATTATTGGGGCGCACAACTTCCCGTCAATGTGGGCACCAATAATTTTGATCGTTTGCGCTATGATTATTATCGCGAGCGCCAGATTGGTTTTGAAGCCTTCAAATCTGGCCAGACAAATTTCAACGAAGAATTCACCGCGCGCCTCTGGTCGACCGCTTATGATTTTCCAGCCGTGCGCGAGGGCCGCGTGAAGCGTCTCGAATTGCCTAGTGGCAGCCCCGTTGGCACACAGGGTTGGATTTTCAATCTGCGCCGTCCGCAATTCAAAGATGCGCGCATTCGTGAAGCGATTGGCTTGGCGTTCGATTTTGAATGGACCAATCGCAACATTATGTATTCGGCCTATCGCCGTCTGACATCCTATTTTGAAAATTCAGATCGCAAAGCTGACGGCGCACCAAGTGCTGAAGAACTGGCGCTGCTCGAACCGTTTCGTGGTCGCGTGCCTGATGAAGTGTTCAACACGCCATGGGTGCCGCCAAGCTCAGATGGCTCTGGCTCTGATCGGGCACTGCTCAAACGCGCTGATGATTTGTTGCGCACGGCCGGCTGCACGCGTGACAATGGCAAATTGAAATTGCCTGATGGCACGCCACTGCGCATGGAGTTTTTGGATTCGAGTGGTGCGCTCCAGCCCCATACCGAGCCGTTCCAAGCCAATCTCAAACGCCTAGGCATTGAAGCCACGACGCGTCTTGTGGATGATGCGCAATATGTGCGTCGCTTGCAGGATTTTGATTTCGATATTGTCTCGCTCGCCATGGGTGGCTCAACAACGCCGGGCGATGAATTACGCATCATCTACGGCTCGGAAGCGGCCAAGACACATGGTTCGCGCAATTTGGGCGGCGTGGCTGATCCTGCCATTGATGCGCTGATTGAGCGCATTGGTCATGCGCAATCGCGTGAGGAACTCGCAATCGCCTGTCGCGCACTCGACCGCGTGCTGCGCGCTGGTCGCTATTGGGTGCCCATGTGGTATCGCGATAAAAGTTTGATTGCGTATTGGGATGCGTTTTCGCGCCCCGAGACTTTGCCAAAATACGGCACGGGCGCACCCGGCACTTGGTGGTGGGATGAGGCCAAGGCCAAGCAAAACAATATTAACGGCTAACGAAAGAACCCATGTTCGCCTATATCGCGCGCCGCGTGCTCTTGATGATCCCAACGGTGTTTGGCATTTTGCTGATCTCCTTTGCCATTGTGCAATTTGCACCCGGCGGTCCCGTCGAGCGTGTGATTGCGCAATTGCAGGGGCTTGATCAGGGTGCCACTGCGCGCATCGGCGGCGGCGGTAACGACATGGGTGCGGCGGCCCAACAGCAATCGGGTGATCAACGCTATCGTGGTGCGCAAGGGCTCGATCCCAAATTCATTGCCGAACTCGAAAAACAATTTGGTTTTGATAAGCCTGCGCCAGAACGTTTCTGGATCATGCTGAAAAATTATCTGACCTTCGATTTTGGCCGCAGCTATTTTCGCGATACGCCCGTGCTGAAATTGATTGGCGAAAAACTGCCCGTCTCCATCTCGCTTGGGCTTTGGATGACGTTGATTTCCTATCTCATCTCGATCCCACTGGGCATTCAAAAAGCTGTGTCTGATGGATCGCGCTTTGATGTGGTGACCTCTGCCTTTGTGATTGTGGGCTATGCCATCCCCGGATTTTTGTTTGCGGTCCTGTTGGTGATTTTGTTTGCGGGTGGCTCATTCTTGCAAATCTTTCCTTCGCGCGGACTGACGTCCGATGGTTGGTCGCAATTGTCATGGGCTGGAAAAGTGCTCGATTATTTGTGGCATTTGGTGCTGCCCGTCACAGCGCTTGTGTTGGGCTCGTTCGCCACCTCGACGTTTCTCACCAAGAATTCCTTCTTGGATGAAATCCGCAAACAATATGTAATGACGGCGCGCATGAAGGGGCTGACGGAAAACCAAGTTCTCTATGGCCATGTGTTTCGCAATGCTATGATGATTGTGATCTCGGGATTTCCAGGTGCCTTTATCGGCGCGTTTTTTACGGGCTCCCTCTTGATTGAAAATATTTTTTCGCTCGATGGGCTCGGACTGCTGACGTATGAATCGGTGATGAACCGCGATTACCCCGTTGTGTTTGCCAATATCTACATTTTGGCTTTGGTCGGTCTGGTCATCAATCTGCTGTCGGATCTCACCTATACGTGGATTGATCCGCGCATTGATTTTGAAACGCGGGACGTATGATGATGCCAACCGCCAATAGCGAACTCTCAGCCACATCCAACACACTGGCGCCACTTCTGCCGCAAAAGGGCTGGTTGAAATTGACGCCCGTCAATCGACGCCGGCTGGATAATTTCCGCGCCAACAAACGCGGCTGGATAGCCTTCTGGTTGTTTCTCGCCCTCTTTGTCACCTCGCTGTTTGCCGAAGTGATTGCCAATGATCGCCCCATTCTGGCTTGGTATAAGGGCGAGCTTTTGGTGCCGGTGTTCAAAACCTATGGGGAAGAAAAATTCGGCGGCTTTCTAGCTGAGACGGATTATCGCGACCCGGTGATCTCCAATGAAATTGAAGCGCATGGTTGGATGCTGTGGCCGCCTGTGCGCTATTCTTTCCATACGCATAATTTGGATTTGCCAACACCTGCGCCCTCGCCGCCCACATGGATGCTGAGTGAAGCGCAATGCAAAGTGGTTGTTGAAAAACGCTTTCCCAATGATCCAAAGGCGGGCTGTCGCAATCTCGAATATAATTGGCTTGGCACGGATGACGCTGGGCGCGATGTGTTGGCGCGCCTGATCTATGGCTTTCGCATCTCGATTTTGTTCGGACTAATTCTTGCCAGCGTGTCCTCTGTCATTGGCATTATGGCTGGCGCTGTGCAGGGCTATTTCGGTGGCTGGCTTGATTTGATTGCGCAACGCTTCATCGAGATTTGGTCGTCGCTGCCCCATCTTTATATTTTGATTATCGTGTCCTCCATCATCACGCCGAGCTTTTTTGTGCTGCTGGGCGTTTTGCTGCTGTTCTCATGGGTGCATTTGGTGCATCTGGTGCGCGCGGAATTTTTGCGGGCGCGCAATTTTGAATATGTGAATGCGGCGCGTGCTTTGGGGCTGCCGGATTTGAAAATTATGGTCAAACATGTGTTGCCCAATGCGATGGTGGCAACATTGACGTTTCTGCCCTTCGTGGTGAATGCGTCGGTCACGACACTCACCTCGCTCGATTTTCTGGGCCTAGGTCTGCCGCCCGGCTCCGCTTCGCTTGGTGAATTGCTGTTGCAGGGCAAGACCTATTTGCAAGCGCCATGGTTGGGCCTGACCGGCTTTGTGTCGATTGCACTCATGCTCTCGCTGTTGATTTTTGTTGGCGAGGCTGTGCGCGATGCCTTTGATCCACGAAAGGCTTTTTCGTGACAAACTCTCCACTTCTTGAAATTCGCAATCTCTCCATCGCTTTTCATCAGGCTGGGCGCGAAACGCTGGCTGTTGAAAATGTCTCATTCCAATTGGAGCGTGGGCGCACGCTGGCATTGGTGGGCGAATCAGGCTCAGGCAAATCTGTGACTGCGCTCTCGATTGTGCGTTTGCTGGGCGCGACATCAGCGCAACTGTCAGGCGAAATTCTATTCAAAGGCCAAGATCTTCTCAAAGCCAATGAGCCGCAATTGCGCGCTGTGCGTGGGCAAGACATCACTATGGTGTTTCAAGAACCCATGACCTCGCTCAATCCGCTGCATTCGATTGAGCAACAGATCAGCGAGATTTTGGAATTGCACGGCATGCGCAAACCGCAAGACCGGCGCATGCGTGTGATCGAATTGCTCGAAGAAGTTGGCATTCCTGATCCGGCTGCAAGATTGAATGCGTTCCCGCATCAATTGTCAGGCGGGCAACGCCAGCGTGTGATGATTGCGATGGCGCTCGCCAATCGGCCGGATTTGTTTATCGCTGATGAGCCCACCACTGCGCTCGACGTGACGGTGCAAGCGCAAATTCTAACCTTGCTCAAAGAGCTGCAAAATAAGCTTGGCATGGCAATGCTGTTCATCACGCATGATTTGGGGATCGTGCGTAAAATTGCTGATGATGTGGCTGTGATGCAAAAGGGCCGCATTGTGGAATTTGGTCCCACGTCTGATGTCTTCAACGCGCCAAAACATCCCTACACACAAGCGCTTTTGGCGGCCGAGCCCAAGGGCGAAGCGCCGGCACTCGACTTGGACGCAAAAGTTTTAGTGCAGGCTGATGATGTGAAAGTTTGGTTTCCCATCAAGCGCGGATTTATGCGCAAGACCATCGGCCATATCAAAGCGGTGGATGGCATTTCCTTCACGCTTCGCGAAGGCCAGACCTTGGGTGTCGTGGGTGAATCAGGGTCGGGCAAAACAACTCTGGGCCTCGCCCTCTTGCGCCTCATTCGCTCAGAAGGTTCGATTGCTTATTTGGGGCGGCGCATTGATGGGCTGACCACAAATGAGATGCGCCCGTTGCGACGCGATATGCAGATTGTGTTTCAAGATCCTTATGGTTCCCTCTCGCCGCGTCTGTCTGTGGCGGAGATTGTGGAAGAAGGTTTGCTGGTTCAAAATAAGGGGCTCGATTATCGCGCGCGGCGCGAAATTGTGGCGCGCGCTTTGGCCGATACGGGATTGGACCCAGCTTCCATGGATCGCTATCCGCATGAATTTTCGGGTGGGCAACGCCAGCGCATCGCGATTGCGCGCGCTATGGCGCTGGAGCCAAAATTCATTGTGTTGGATGAACCAACCTCGGCGCTGGATATGTCAGTGCAGGCGCAAATTGTCGATCTGTTGCGCGAGCTGCAGCAGCGTCGCAAATTGGCCTATCTCTTCATCAGCCATGATTTGAAAGTGGTGCGCGCATTGGCGTCCGATTTGATCGTGATGCGCAATGGTCGCGTGGTGGAAGCGGGGCCGGCAGCAGATGTTTTTGCGCAACCCCAAAATGCTTACACGCAAGCTTTGTTTGCAGCGGCGTTTAACATTGAAGCTGTTCACCCTTTGGGAGCGGCGCTTTAATGGCGCGGGCTTTTTTATTGGTGATGGATTCGGTTGGCTGCGGACACGCGCCTGATGCCGCCGTCTTTGGTGATGAGGGCGCAAATACTTTGGGCCATATTGTGGAGGCATGCGCGCAAGGCAAAGCCAATCGCTCGGGTTTGCGTCATGGCCCGCTGCATGTGCCGTTCATGAACGCCCTTGGGCTTGAGGCTGTTCTCAATATGGCAGCGGGACGCGATTGGAAAAAACCGACGCATCCCCATGCGCAATTTGGCGTGGCGGCGGAAACATCCAAGGGCAAGGACACACCATCGGGCCATTGGGAAATTGCTGGCGCGCCCGTTGATTTTGAATGGGGCTATTTTCCACTCACGATTCCGGCCCTCCCACAGTCACTGACTGAGGCGATGATTGCGCAAGGCCATTTGCCCGGCGTCTTGGGCAATTGTCATTCGGCTGGTTTGGAAATTATTGAACGCTTTGGTGAGGAGCATGTGCGCACAGGCAAACCGATTGTTTATACGTCGGTGGACTCTGTTGTGCAGATTGCAGCGCATGAAGATGTTTTTGGTCGCCAGCGTCTCTACGATTTATGTGCGCTCACACGCACGCTTTGTGATCCGCTGCGCATTGGTCGCGTGATCGCGCGCCCCTTTGTGGGCGAGGCAGGCAATTTTCAGCGCACACCGTTTCGCAAGGATTTTTCCATTCCACCCCCGCACGGCACTTTGCTGGATCGCGCAGCTGCACAACAACGCGCGATTGTGACGCTTGGAAAAATTGGCGATATTTTTGGCCATCGCAATACGGGCACAGAAATCACAGGGGCTGATAACAATGTTTTGTTTGATGCTTTGCTCACGCAAGCACAAACGCTGCCGGATGGCGGATTGTTGTTTGCCAATTTTGTTGATTTCGATACCGACTTCGGACATCGGCGTGATGTTGCAGGCTATGCGGGGTGCTTAGAAAATTTTGATCGTCGCTTGCCAGAACTTGAACCTCACTTGCGCCCTGATGATCTTGTGATTCTCACGGGCGATCACGGCAATGATCCCAGCTGGAGCGGCACGGATCACACGCGTGAACTTGTGCCAATTCTTGCGTTCGGTCCAAGCTTGCAGGCCAAAACCATCGGACATCGTCATTCGTTTTGCGATATTGGCGAAAGCGTTGCCGCTCATTTGCATCTGTCAAAAGGCGCTAGCGGCGAATCTTGGTAGCGTTGCCACAGGTAGATGTTGGCGCGTGCCGTCACACGTGGCAAAATGGGTCATGACTGAAAATCGGCTTCCGCTTGATGCTCTGTTCGACGCCGCCAAAAAGGTGCGCGATCATGCCCATGCGCCCTATTCAAAATTTCGCGTCGGCGCGGCACTCCACACCAACACGGGTCGCCTGTTTACGGGCTGCAATGTTGAGAATGCGGCAGCAGGGTCTGGCCTATGCGCCGAAGCCTCTGCGGTGGCGGCCATGGTGGCGGCTGGTGAGCGACAAATTCGTGACATTCTGATTTGCGCTGATTGTATTCACCCGGTTCTGCCCTGCGGCAATTGCTTGCAAATTATTCGTGAATTTACGCACGGCCCCGTTCAAGTCTATGGTGCTGATCTGGTCAGCATCAAAGTGCATCATACGCTTGATTCACTGCTGCCCCATTCTTTTGGCGCGCATCATCTGGCGGATTAAATGTCGGCTTCACCACAACACGATCTCGCGCAGCGTGCGCTCACGCTGATTGACCTCACAGATCTGCGCGATGCCATGGATGATCTGGATGTGGCGCGCTTAATGGCGCAAGCGCAAACGCCCTTCGGCGCAGTGGCGGCTGTTTGTGTCTGGCCGCAATTTGTGGCGCAAGCCCATGCGCATTTGAAACATAGCCCCGTGCGTGTGGCCACCGTCATCAATTTTCCGCATGGCACAGATGATGAAAACACCTGCACGCAGGATGCTCTAGAGGCCGTGCGCGATGGCGCGCAGGAAGTGGATTTGGTGGCTCCCGCACATGCTTTGCTTGCGGGCGATGAGGCACTCTATTCCTCCATCATCGGATCGGTGGCTGATCTTTTACCCCAGAACCGCTTGCTCAAAGTGATTTTGGAGACGGGCGTGTTGGAGAGTGCGTCACTGATTGCGCGCGCCTCTGAGCTTGCCATTGCAGCGGGCGCGCATTTTTTGAAAACCTCAACCGGGCGCGCGCAAGTGTCTGCAACACCTGAGGCGGCGCGTGTGATGTTGGAGGTCATTAAAGCCAGCGGCAAACCTGTCGGTTTCAAAGCTTCGGGCGGGCTCAAGACTTTGGCCGATGTCGCGCCCTATTTTGCGCTGGCTGATGAGATCATGGGGCCAGAGTGGATTGCGCCCACGACCTTCCGGCTGGGCGCAAGCGGTCTGTTGGATGAGGTTTTGCGCGTATTGAAAGCTTAGAGCATAGCCGGCAAAACGCGGTCGGGAGGGCGATGTCCGTCCATAAAGGTCTTCACATTGATTATGACCTTCTCGCCCATCTCAATGCGGCCCTCGCGCGTCGCTGAGCCCATATGAGGCAGCAACGTTACTTTGCCAGCCTGAGCCAGCCTCAAGAGCTTGGGCGAAACCGCGGGCTCGTGCTCGAACACATCGAGGCCAGCGCCAGCCAAGTCACCAGCTTCCAACATGCGCACCAAAGCGTTTTCATCAATCACTTCGCCGCGCGCTGTGTTGACGAGCAAAGTGCTGGGCCGCATTTGCTTGAGGCGGCGGGCTGAGAGCAGATGAAACGTGGCAGGCGTGTGGGGGCAGTTGACCGACACAATGTCCATGCGCGCCAACATCTGGTCCAGCGATTCCCAATAGGTCGCCTCCAATTGCTCTTCGAGCTGCGGCGAGAGACGGCGGCGGTTGTGATAATGGATCGACAGGCCAAAGGCCCGACCACGGCGCGCCAAAGCCTGACCGATGCGGCCCATGCCAACGATGCCTAAGCGCTTGCCCGTGATGCGGCTGCCCAGCATCCACGTCGGTGACCAGCCAGAATAGGTGCCATTGGGAATGGTTTGTGCGCCCTCAACAATACGACGCGCCACAGCCAAAATCAGGGCCATGGTCATATCGGCCGTGTCTTCGGTGAGCACGCCGGGCGTATTGGTGACGGTGATGCCGCGGCGTAACGCCGAGGTGACGTCAATATTATCAACACCATTGCCGAAATTGGCGATGAGCTTCATTTGCTCACCAGCGCGGGCTATTAGCCCCGCATCAATTCGGTCGGTGACGGTAGGGACGAGAACATCGGCAATCGCCATCGCCTCGGCCAGCTCAGCCTGCGACATGGGACGATCGGTGACATTGAGACGTGTGTCGAACAATTCGCACATACGCGTCTCGACAACATCGGGAAGCTTGCGCGTCACTACGACCACTGGCTTCTTGCGTGTCATGATCACTGCCCTGCCTTACGCCCTTTGGCGATTCCTCAAATTAAAGAGAACAGACGATGATGTGTTCACCATGTCTTAACTCTCCTGCAGACAGATGGTAGGACGCGTATGTCCTTTCGCTGATCTTCTGTCCTTTGACTGTCCTAACAGATGGCTCGACAAAGACAAAGCTGGCAGAAAGGCGAGAGTAAAATGGGTGCGGAGTGTTGAACATTATGTGGGCTTTTGATCAGGTAGCTTCGGTGGCGTCCTATCTCAGACACACGAGCCCAGCAAAGGTGGCTCTGCGGGGTGGCGCTTTGAAGCTGCGCTCCCAGTGGAGCTGCCATCGATGGACACTTTCTAAATCTCTTCAATTGCTTGGCATTCTGTGCTGCGTGCTCAGCCTTGCCCAGAGCGCGCCAGCCAGCGCCCAACAGCAACAGATCGGCCCTGTCACCGGCCTCCCCATGCCGCGCTATGTGAGCTTGAAATCGGACCGCGTGAACCTTCGCGAAGGGCCCTCAAAAGAACATCGCACCGCTTGGGTGTTCCAGCGCGCCGGACTGCCCGTCGAAGTCACAGCCGAATTTGCCAACTGGCGCAAAATTCGTGATTCGGAGGGCTCTGAGGGCTGGGTGTTGCAGTCTCTGCTGTCGGGCCGCCGCACGGCGCTCGTGGCCCCTTGGAAGAAAACTGATTCGTTTCCAATCTATGCCCAGAACTCGGAAACCTCCCCCGTGGTGGCCCAGCTGCAATCAGGCGTGATTGGCAATATTCGCAAATGCGACGGAACATGGTGCCGGATTTTTGGCGAGGGCTATGACGGCTTTATTCAGCAGGGCAAGCTTTGGGGTGTCTATGAGAACGACACTGTCCCTTAGCGCCGGCGCTTGTTTGGTCGGCTAGCGGTACTTGCTGCGCCCGCTAGCGGCGTTTGCGCCTAAGCCGGACGATCACTTCCACCCGCTCAATCTCCATGCCTTCTGGCACCTCGGCCATATGCACCACATCCATAGCCCCAGCGGGGATATCGAGCAGCTGGTTCGAATCTTGGACCAGAAAATGGAAATGGTCGGAGATATTGGTATCAAAATAGGTCCGTGCGCCATCGACCGCGATTTCGCGCAGCAGGCCCGCCTGTGTGAACTGATTGAGCGTGTTGTAGACGGTGGCCAGCGAGATCGGCACCCGCGAACTGTTGGCCTCATCGAACAATTGCTCAGCTGTCACATGGCGATTGCCACGGGCGAACAAAAGCCAGCCCAAAGCCACGCGCTGCCGGGTGGGGCGCAGGCCCGAGGTACGAAGCTTGGCTCTAAGCTCATGCACAGGGCAACCGCTGAGAGGATCGCCTGAGCGCAGCCGCAAGGGGCCCGTGGACGCAGCCAGAACTGGCTGAATCGGCGGGGATGCGGGTTTTGGCGGAGGCGAGCTCAAGATTTTGGTCATAGTGTCTCATACGGACATTGGGGTGACTTCGATCACCGCCTTTGTAATATAGGGTCAATTGGTTGCAGCCGCAATCTGACGTCTCAAAAATGCCTACAAAAGCAGTGGTGAAACTGGCTTTCAGCCGGTGACAGGCTGTGTTAGGAAGGCGTCGCTAATACCTGTAAAGGTATCGGTGGAACACCTCAGAGACTGCGGGCTTTGGGCACTTGAATAAGTGTCTGGCACAAGAGCCGGGCCGCGGGCTAAAGTGGTTTGAAATTGTTCTGCGCTCAAACTTGGCGACCTGCCAAAGTTTCAGCCCTAATTGAAAGTGAAGGACGCACATGAGCGAGCGGCGCTCACACTTCGGATACGAAGATCTGCTCGCCTGCGGACGCGGCGAATTGTTTGGTCAGGGCAATGCGCAACTCCCGCTGCCCCCCATGCTCATGTTCGACCGGATCACCGAGATTTCGGAGACCGGTGGCGCCAATGGCAAAGGCTATATCAGGGCTGAATTCGATATTCGCCCAGATCTCTGGTTCTTTGGCTGCCACTTCAAGGGCGATCCGGTGATGCCCGGCTGTTTGGGCGTTGATGCGCTCTGGCAGCTCGTTGGCTTCTATCTTGGCTGGCTTGGTTCGCCTGGACGTGGTCGCGCACTTGGCGTTGGCGAAGTGAAGTTCATCGATCAGGTTTTGCCGACCGTCAAAAAAGTGGTCTATGGCATTGAATTCAAGCGCGTCTTTCGCGGCAAACTGGTGCTCGGCATTGCCGATGGCTGGGTTGAAGCTGATGGCAAGCGTATTTACGACGCCAAGGATCTGCGGGTCGGTCTGTTTGTACCAGAAGCACCTAGTGCTTAATCTGGCTGCCTAACCTTTTTGGCGTGAATTTTTGGTCTGCCCAGTTGGGATGACCTGCTCAGGAGAATGATATGAGGCGTGTTGTCGTCACCGGCATGGGGATCGTATCCTCCATCGGGAACAATTCGCAGGAAGTGCTGACTTCGCTTCGCGAAGGGCGCTCCGGCATTGTGCGCGCAGACAAATATGCGGAGCTTGGCTTCCGCTCTCAGGTGCATGGCGCACCCACACTCAATCCGGAAGAACTCGTGGATCGGCGCGCAATGCGTTTCCACGCAACCGGCACAGCGTGGAACCATGTGGCCATGGATCAGGCCATTGCCGATTCAGGCCTTGAGGTCTCTGACATTTCCAATGAGCGCACCGGCATCATCATGGGCTCGGGCGGTCCATCCGCACGCACGCTCGTGGAAGCGGCAGACATCACGCGCACCAAGGGCCCTAAGCGCGTTGGTCCGTTTGCTGTGCCAAAGTCCATGTCGTCAACAGCCTCTGCCACTTTGGCCACTTGGTTTAAGATCAAGGGCGTCAATTATTCCATCTCATCGGCCTGCGCCACATCCAGCCATTGCATCGGCAATGCAGCTGAGATGATTCAATATGGCAAGCAGGATGTGATGTTTGCGGGTGGCTGTGAAGAACTCGATTGGACAATGTCCGTTCTGTTCGACGCCATGGGCGCGATGTCTTCCAATTATAACGACACGCCAGCTCTGGCCTCGCGCGCCTATGACAAAAACCGCGACGGCTTCGTGATTGCTGGCGGCGCTGGCGTTCTGGTTTTGGAAGAACTGGAACATGCCAAGGCACGCGGTGCAAAAATCTATGCTGAGCTGACCGGCTATGGCGTGACCTCTGATGGCTACGACATGGTTGCCCCGTCAGGCGAAGGCGCAATGCGCTGCATGAAGATGGCAATGGCCAATATGAGCGGGCAGATTGATTACATCAATCCGCATGCGACTTCGACGCCGGTTGGTGACACGAAGGAAATGGAAGCTGTGCGCGCTGTGTTTGGCGACAAGCAGCCACCAATCTCGGCCACCAAATCTCTGACCGGCCATTCGCTGGGCGCAGCTGGTGTTCAAGAGGCCATCTACACATTGCTGATGATGGAACATAAATTCATCGCGGCCAGTGCGCATATCGAAGAGATCGATCCAGTCTTCGCAAGCGACAATATTATCCGCGTGCGTCAGGACAATGTGAACATCGCAACCGCTCTGTCGAACTCGTTCGGCTTTGGCGGCACAAATGCTTCGCTTCTGTTCAAGCATATCGACGCTTAAACACACGCTCACTTGCAACAGCCCCAAAGGCTGTTGCAATTCGACACATGAATTCATTGGGACAAGATTAAGGCTACGTGTAACTTTGAGCTTAGGCTCGCCTTAATCACTACGCCCCGTCAGTCTGGTCTGCACGCAGACCTGCCAACAGATCAATCAAAAGGAATAGACCTATGTCATCACCATTGTTCATGCAGGGCAAACGAGGGCTCATCATGGGCGTGGCGAATGACCATTCGATTGCATGGGGCATTTCCAAAGCTGTTGCAGCCCAAGGCGCAGAGCTGGCCTTCACCTATCAAGGCGAAGCACTTGGCAAGCGCGTGAAGCCTTTGGCTGAATCGCTTGGCTCCACTTTGGTTCTGCCTTGCGATGTTGAAGATCTGTCCACCGTTGATGCGACCTTCGAGACCTTGCGCAAAGCATGGGGCGAGATCGACTTTGTCGTTCATGCCATCGGCTTTTCTGACAAGAACGAATTGAAGGGTCGCTATGTCGACAACACCACGCGCGACAATTTCACGCGCACAATGGTGATCTCGTGCTTCTCCTTCACGGAAGTTGCGCAGCGCGCAGTGCCTTTGATGAAAAAGGGCGGCTCATTGTTGACGCTGACCTATGGCGGCTCCAGCCGTGTGATGCCCAACTACAATGTGATGGGCGTTGCCAAAGCCGCACTTGAGGCCAGCGTGCGCTATTTGGCGTCTGACCTTGGCCCACAAAATATTCGCGTCAATTCGATTTCAGCTGGCCCGATCCGCACTTTGGCGGGCGCTGGCATTGCTGAAGCGCGCACGATGTTCAGCTTCCAGCGTCAACATTCTCCACTGCGTCGCCCTGTGACGATTGAAGATGTGGGTGGCTCTGCTCTCTATCTGCTGTCGGATCTGTCGTCAGGTGTGACAGGCGAGACGCATTTTGTGGATGCTGGCTACAACATCATCTCCATGCCGCGCCCAGAAGATTTGCGCGCGGACGACGATGCGCAAGCTGCCCAGTAGACATCTGTTTTTCGAAATTAACACTTCCTCAAAGGACTGAGACGACACTGCGCCTCTCTGCGCATTTTGGCTCTGTCCTTTGAGATTTTATTTTGTCGATACTGACGTCTGAAAGCGCATGTGCGGCGCGGCCCATTTTGCGCCCCGCACCTCTCTCTTTTTCCCAATCCTTGCTGCTGGCGTGCCTACTGTGTCTGGCACTCGAATGGCCACTCATCCTCCAAATTTTCACAACGCGCGCCTTCACAGATCCTGATGATGTGACGCGCTTGTTGCAGGTGCGCGCATGGCTCGACGGTCAGGGCTGGTATGATTACACGCTCACGCGTCTTGATCCGCCGCACGGCTCGTTTTTGCATTGGTCGCGCGTGATTGATGTGCCGCTGGCTGGGTTGATCCGGCTGTTTGAAATTTTCGTGGCCCCGTCTGAGGCGGAAATTTTCACACGGATTGCATTTCCCCTGCTGCTGCAAATAGCTTTGATTGGCCTCACCCTATGGGCGTCTGAGTCTGTGTGGGGTGCGCGTGCGCGTCTCGCCTGTGCTTTGGCCTGCGTGTTCAGTTGTTTCATGTTCATTCAGTTTTTGCCGGGGCGTGTCGATCATCATGCGCCGCAAATTGTGTTGCTGCTTTTGATGGTGGCGCTGACCCTGCGTGTACTCAAAAATGGCGCGCCTATGTTGGCGCTCAGCCTGCCTGCCGTAGTGGCTCTCTCGCTGGCGATCAGTGTTGAAAACCTGCCCTGTCTGATTGTGGTGGGCTGCGCCCTGCCGGTCGCTTGGATTTTCAATCCGCAGCTCTATGCCCGCCCCATGCAGCTGTTTGGCGTCGGCTCTTGTCTTGCAACGCCACTTACCTTCATCGCCTTCAATGGCCCAGCACTTTGGTTCACGCCGCATGTCGATGCGTTTTCTATTGTGCATGTGTGTGCAGCCGTGGCCGGCGGTTGTGTGTTGATCTTATGTGGCGCGTTGAGTGCGCGTCTTGTCACACAAGGCGAGCGTATCATTTGGCTGTGTCTATTGGGCGCCATAGCGGCTCTAGGGTTGGCCGCCGCCTTTCCCATTGTCTTGGGCAGCCCGTATGTGGGCATTGACCCTCTGGTGCGCGCGCTATGGCTTGATGATGTGCGCGAGGTGCGCTCCCTTGTGGCGATGTATCGCTTGGAGCCCGCTCAGGTGATGATCTTTGTGCCGCTGGTGATTAGCCTATGTGCGCTGGTCGTTGTGGCCCTGCGCGCCAAGGGGGGCAAGCGGAGACAGGTCTGGTTTTTGGCAGCAATGGCTGCGGTGGGGCTTTTGATGAGCGTCAGCGTGATCCGCGCTTTGGGCGGCTTCTCGGCCATTGTGACTTTGGGTGCTGTTGGGCTGGCGATGACGATTGAGACGCGGCTGCGCGCTTGGCGTGTTTCGTATGGCAGATGGTTCGGCCTTGTTGGCCTCTTCCTCTCGTCCTCACTCGCTTGGGCTGTGTTGATCCCAACCAATACGGATGAAAGCAGCGCACGCACACAAGAGGCTTGGCGGGCTTGCACTGCGCCCGCCACACTCACGGCGCTGGCTGAGCTAGAGCCGGGTGCCGTTATAGCCCCGATTGAGCTGGGCGCTCATCTGCTCAAATACACGCGTCTGAGCGCGTTTGGTGCGCCCTATCATCGCAACAATCACGGCAACCGATTGGTGTTGGATGCGTTTCTTGGACAGCCTGAAATGGTCGAAACTTTGTTTCGAGCAAACGGGGTCCGCACCATCGTCTTTTGTCCCAACATCAGTGACGTCACATCTTTAATCCAACGCGCACCTGACGGATTGCTTGCCCAACTCGCAGAGGGGAAGGCGCCCCCTTGGCTGCGTGAGCATCGTCTCAGCACGGAGATATTGAAGGTATGGACACTGCGCTAGGTCAAGACGAGGTGAAGCAAAACAACGTAATTTGGACACGATTGTAAGTCATCAACGCTTACGATGCGATCTTCGAAAGGATCATCTGATGAATGTGAAGGCTTTTGCTCTCGTTCTTTTGGGTACTGTTGGCGTCTCTACAATGGGCTCACTCAGCTTTGCTCAACCCGCGCCACCCAATGCACCGCGTGCCGATGGCGACAAAAAGTCCGCTCCTGAATTTATGCCAGACATGATGGAGCGCATGGGCCATATGCGTCAGATTATGCGCATGTCGCCAGAAGATCGCGCCGCCTTTATGGATGCGCATATGGCTGGCATTCATGCAGGACTCAAACTCACAGCCGATCAGGAAAAACTCTGGCCGCCAGTGGAGGCAGCTGCGCGTGATGCCGCCACAAAAATGATGGGTTTGGTGGAGAAATATCGCACGACAGAACGTGCAACTGACCCAATTGAACGTCTGCGCCGCGCCGCCGAATTGGCAGCTGTGCGTGCTGATACGCTCAAAAAATTGGCTGATGCGGCCCAACCGTTTTACGCAAGCCTCACCGCAGATCAAAAGCGCCGTCTGCCGCTCCTCATGCATGCCCACGGGGGAATGCGTGAGCGCGTGATGGAAAGATGGGACGAGTGGATGCACAATCGTGGCAGAGATGGTGACGAGCGCCGCGGAGAAGATCGTCGCAGCCGCGACAAGTAAGATTTAATAAACCAAAGTATACAACTTAAAGTGGAACAGATTCCCGCGACTTGTGTTATCTAAATGTTATTCCGGTTTGTGAAAGACCCGGCGAGCGAAAGGGTGGCCCTTCAAAAGGCCGCCCTTTATTTTTTGCTGTTTAAGTATTTTGTCGCGCGTTTTAATTTTCGAATTCAGCGGCAGGCCTTAGCCTGTGATCCCCCCAAAAACAAAAAGGGCGGCATTTTCATGCCGCCCCTTTTTAATTTCTAAAAGCCAAAGATTACTCAGCTGAAGGCTGAGCGTCTTCCTTGCCTTCGATGTCTTCGCCGGTCACCTGATCGACGACGCGCATCGAGAGACGAACCTTGCCGCGATCATCGAAGCCCAAGAGCTTCACCTTGACCTTGTCGCCTTCTTTGACGATGTCGGTGGTCTTGTTCACGCGCTGCTTTGAAAGCTGCGAGATGTGAACGAGACCGTCCTTTGCGCCAAAGAAGTTTACGAAAGCACCAAAGTCAGTGGTCTTGACCACTGTGCCGTCATAGATGAGGCCGATTTCTGGATCTGATGCAATCGACTTGATCCAAGCGATAGCAGCCTTGATCGAATTGCCGTCAGATGAAGCGACCTTCACCGTGCCGTCGTCTTCGATGTTGATCTTGGCGCCTGTCTTTTCCACGATCTCGCGGATGACCTTGCCGCCGGTGCCGATCACTTCACGGATCTTGTCGGTTGGGATCTTCAATGTCTCAATGCGCGGAGCAAATTCGCCGAGCTCAGAACGAGCTCCGGTCAATGCCTTCGACATTTCGCCAAGGATATGCAGACGACCGTCCTTTGCCTGAGCAAGAGCAACCTTCATGATCTCTTCGGTGATGCCCGCGATCTTGATGTCCATCTGAAGCGAGGTCACGCCTTCTGACGTACCTGCAACCTTGAAGTCCATGTCGCCCAGATGATCTTCATCACCCAGAATGTCAGACAGAACTGCGTAGCGTGTGCCCTCTAGAATGAGGCCCATCGCAATACCGGCTGTTGGACGCTTCAACGGAACACCAGCATCCATCAAGGACAAGGATGCGCCGCAGACTGTGGCCATTGATGACGAACCGTTCGACTCGGTGATCTCAGACACCACGCGAATGGTGTATGGGAATTCCGCAGCCGTTGGCAGCATCGGACGGATGGCGCGCCATGCGAGCTTGCCATGGCCGATTTCGCGGCGTCCTGGCGAACCCATACGACCGGTCTCACCGACTGAGTAGGGAGGAAAGTTGTAGTGAAGCAGGAAGCGTTCCTTGTACGTGCCATCCAGCGCGTCAATGAACTGCTCGTCTTCACCGGTGCCCAGAGTGGCAACAACCATCGCCTGTGTTTCGCCGCGTGTGAACAACGCCGAACCATGGGTGCGTGGCAAAATACCAACCTGCGACAAAATCGGACGCACTGTGCTCACATCGCGACCATCGATACGGATGCCCGTGTCGAGAATGTTGTTACGAACAACTTTGGCCTGCAAATCGTGGAACACTTCGCCAACCATCTGCTTGTCAAACTTAGCTTCCCCGCCTTCTGGGAACAAAGCTGCCATCAGAGTGGCCTTCACCTTATCAACGGCTGCGTAGCGTGCAGCCTTTGCGGTGTTTTGATAAGCAACGCGCAGATCAGCTTCTGCAATCTTGGACACTTCAGCTTCAACAGCTGACTTGTCGATCACTTTGAGATCGCGTGGCTCTTTAGCGGCCTTTTCAGCCAAACGGATGATCGCATCGATCACTGGCTGGAAGCCACGATGACCGAGCATCACTGCGCTCAGCATGGTCTCTTCTGACAGCTCGCGAGCCTCAGATTCCACCATCAAAACTGCGTCGCCTGTACCAGCAACCACGAGATCAAGAGTTGATTCTTTCATCTCGTCGAGAGTTGGGTTGAGCTTGAGTTCGCCATTGATCTGGCCAACGCGTGCACCACCCACTGGGCCCATGAAAGGCACGCCAGACAGAGTGAGAGCAGCAGAAGCTGCAACGAGTGCCAAAATGTCTGGATCGTTCTCAAGATCATGGCTGAGAACGGTAACAACAACCTGCGTCTCGTGACGATAGCCGTCTGGGAAGAGCGGGCGGATCGGACGATCGATCAAACGCGAAACAAGGGTTTCCTTCTCAGAAGGACGGCCTTCGCGCTTGAAATAGCCGCCTGGAATACGTCCGGCAGCAAAGGTCTTTTCTTGATAGTTGACGGTGAGTGGGAAGAAGTCGATGCCGGGCTTTGCAGCCTTTGCAGAAACCACTGTCGCCAAAACCGTTGTCTCGCCATAGGTGGCGAACACTGCGCCATCGGCCTGACGGGCGATGCGGCCGGTTTCCAGCACGAGCTTGCGCCCGGCCCAATCTAGTTCTTCACGATGAATTTGAAACATATTGTCCTCTCATACGGCCCCCGCCAGACCATGAGCAGAACGGCAAGAGGCTGTCGAAGATCAACAGCGTCCGGCGATCCTGCCCCAGACTTGGGGCCTTAACCCTGATTTGGGTCCTGCCCCGGATGTGGGGGCCAGCTGGCCCGGCAGCCCCATGCTGCCGGTCCAAATTGTGGTCAAACCTTCTTGCAAACCTCGCCGGGTTCGCTCGTCGTTTAGCGACGAATGCCGAGACGCTCGATCAAGGTCTTGTAACGCTGTTCGTCTTTACGCTTCACATAATCGAGAAGCTGACGACGCAACGACACGAGCTTGAGCAAGCCGCGACGCGAATGGTTGTCTTTGTTGTGAGTCTTGAAATGCTCGGTCAGGTTGGTGATACGTTCCGTGAGGATCGCAACCTGCACTTCTGGCGAACCAGTATCGCCAACCTTAGTGGCGAATTCTTTCACGACTTGGTTCTTGCGTTCTACAGTAATCGACATCGTCTTTCCTTTCAGTTGGAAGTCTGGCAAATTATTTGATCGATTGCCAAGCTTTAGGTTTCTTGAAATTTTCGTTTTGGGAGGGCCGAGCCGGGATGTCGTCCAGCGCGGTCTATCAACACGAAGCGTGGATGATCTCCACACTTAGCGCGGTTTATACACGAAAACCGCCCAGATACCAGCCTTATACTGAGGCTAAGCCTGCCTCTGTTGGCTGATAATTCAAGTATTTTTGGGGCTAATAGGGAAGATTGAAGACCCGATGCGGGACCAATTCGCCCCGTTCAACCTCGCCAAAGGCGATGGGCACGCCACCACACGACGCATAGACCGCGCCACCCATGGGCGCATCGCGTCCACGCAGGATCAGAGATTGGCCACGCCTTAGACGCGCCGCGCCATCACGATCCACCACCACACAGGGCACATCGATCAAACCAGCTTCCACACTGCGCAAAGCCTGCATGGCATTGTCGCCCAGCGCATCCAACTCATCGAGGCTGACGGTATCGGCTTCTGTGAAGGGGCCAACACGTGTGCGACGCAAAGCCACCACATGACCCAAACAGCCAAGCTGGCGGCCTAGATCGCGCGCAATGGCGCGCACATAGGTGCCCTTGCCGCATTGGGCTTCAATGACGGCCTCGTCACGCGTGCAGCTGGTGAGCTGCAGGCCATGAATGGTCACAGGACGCGAGGCGAGATTCACCTCTTCACCATCGCGCGCCATATCGTAAGCGCGCTCGCCATTCACTTTGATGGCGGAAAAGGCCGGCGGCTGCTGCATGATTGTGCCGATGAAATTGGGCAAAGCCGCAGCCACTTGCGCAGGCTCTGGCCGCTGATCGGACTGGCGCACAATGCGCCCCTCAGAATCATCAGAATCGGTTTCAATGCCCCAGCGCACCGTGAAACGATAGGCTTTCTCGCCGTCTTGCACGAAGGGAACTGTTTTTGTGGCCTCGCCAAAAGCGATCGGCAAAATGCCTGACGCCAAAGGATCGAGCGTGCCAGCGTGGCCGGCTTTTTTGGCGTTATAAATACGCTTTAAGCGTGCAACAGCATGGGTGGATGTGATGCCAACCGGCTTGTCGAGAATGATCCATCCATCGACATCAACACGCGTCGAGCGACGCTGCCCTTTGGCTTCACCCTTGGTGTCAGTCATGTTTAGTCCGCGTCTTTATCGGGCGCTGTGTCCAAATCGCGGCGCACTTTTTCATTGTTCAGCAACGCATCAATGCGCGCTTGATTGTCAAAAGTGTCGTCCTCACGGAAACGCATATCTGGCGCAAATTTGAGGTTGAGCTTGGTGGCGATTTCCTTGCGCAAATGTTTGCGGTGACGCTCCAGCGCTTCAAGAACACCATTGGTGTCTTTGCCGCCCAATGACATCACATAAACAGTCGCCAATTTGAGATCGGGTGACATGCGCACACGCGGCACGGTGACCACATGCTTTTCAATCACCGGGTCCATAATTTCGCCGCGTGCCAAAAGGTCTGACATAGCGTGACGCACGAGCTCGGCCACGCGTAACATGCGCTGTGTCGGTTCGCCGGTCGCAACATGATGTGTTCTGGACATGACAATCTTCCTTGGCTCATTCGAGCAGCGATTTAGGCTGGCTCGAGCCGAGTGTTTGGGCTGGCCGATGACCTTAAGTCAAAACCACGCCCGTTTCGTTTGTTACCTTGTAGAAATTCACGCTTATTTATGCGTAACGCTTTTGCAGGGCCAAAGATCTCAAACCTTCAGATTTCAGCCCTGCATATGCCAAATTACAGCGAGCGTTTGATCTCCTCGACGCGATAGCATTCGATGACATCGCCTGCGCGCATGTCCTGATAGCTTTCGAACGCCATACCGCATTCTTGACCAGACAAGACTTCCTTGACCTCGTCCTTGAAGCGCTTGAGCGTCGAGAGCTTGCCCTCGTGGACAACCACATTGTCGCGGATAAGGCGAACATTGGCGCCACGCTGCACGACACCATCGGTGACGCGGCAACCAGCGACCTTGCCGACCTTGGAAATGTGGAACACTTCGAGAATGGAAGCGTTGCCGAGCATTTCTTCGCGCAATGTCGGAGCCAAAAGACCAGACATGGCAGCTTTCACATCATCAATCAGATTGTAGATGATGTTGTAATAACGAATTTCTGTTCCGTTCTGATCGGCCAGTTCGCGCGCTTCTTTATGCGCACGCACGTTAAAGCCGATGACGGCAGTTTTCGATGCACTGGCGAGCGTGATGTCAGACTCTGTGATGCCGCCAACGCCAGCGTGAACCACGCGAGCGATAACTTCATCAGTGTTGAGTTTTTCAAGCGACGCGATGATCGCTTCGAGCGAACCTTGCACATCGGCCTTGATGACGAGCGGGAATTCCTTGCGGCCCGCAGCCTTCAACTGGCTCATCATGTCGGCGAGTGAGCCGCGCACAATACCGCCACGCGCTGCAATCTTATCGCGACGCTGACGCGAGCGATATTCAGCAATTTCACGCGCACGGGCTTCGCTCTCAACAACAGCAACGCGGTCGCCCGCCTCTGGTGCGCCCGAGAAGCCGAGCACTTCAACCGGCATGGATGGACCAGCCTTTTGTGTATTGGCACCCTTGTCATCAATGAGGGCGCGAACACGACCCCACTGAGAACCAGCGACGATCAAATCGCCAACCTTCAAAGTTCCGCGCTGCACAAGCACCGTTGCCACTGGACCGCGACCCTTGTCGAGACGCGCTTCAATGACCGTGCCTTCAGCTGGACGATCTGGATTTGCCTTAAGATCAAGCACTTCGGATTGCAGAGCAATCAGCTCCAACAATTTGTCGAGATTGATGCGCTTGGTGGCAGACACTTCGACTTCAAGCGTATCGCCGCCGAGACTTTCAACCTGCACTTCGTATTGCAAAAGTTCAGAGCGCACGCGCTCGGCTTTCGCGTCTGGCTTATCGATTTTGTTGATCGCCACAATCATCGGCACTTTGGCCGCACGCGCATGGGCGATGGCTTCTGCTGTCTGCGGCATCACACCATCATCGGCGGCCACAACCAACACAACAACGTCCGTCACCTTGGCGCCACGTGCACGCATCGCCGTAAAGGCAGCATGGCCCGGCGTATCAATGAACGTAATCTTCTGACCGCTTGGCGCGACAACCTGATAGGCGCCGATATGCTGGGTAATGCCACCAGCTTCACCCGACACAACGCTCGCTGAGCGCAGAGCATCCAGCAGCGAGGTCTTGCCGTGATCGACGTGACCCATGATCGTGACCACAGGGGCGCGCAGCACCAAATGATCGTCAGTGTCTGGCGTATCGAACAGACCCTCTTCAACGTCGGATTCTGCGACGCGCTTAACGGTATGGCCCAATTCTTCCGCAATGAGCTGGGCGGTATCAGCATCGATCACATCCGTGATCACATGCATCTGGCCCTGCTTCATCAGCATCTTAATAACGTCCACGCCACGTTCCGACATGCGGTTGGCGAGTTCTTGAATGGTGATGACCTCAGGAAGAATCACTTCACGTGACAGCTTTTCCTTCGGCTGCACCATGCCTTGACCCTTGAGGCGCTGAACGCGGCGGCGGAAGGCGGCAACTGAACGTGTGCGCTCTTCTTCCTCGGCGGTGGCGCTGGTCACTGTGAGGCGACCGCGGGCCTTCACATCGCCCGGCTTTGGGGCGCGTGCTGGCATAACAACTTTGGTGGGCAGGCCGGGGCGACGAATGATGCGCTTGGCATCTTCCTCAGCCGTGACTGTGCGCACGAGACCTGGAATGGGACGGGCAGCTGCCTGACCATCACCAGCGGGCGCTTGAACAGATGGACCGCCGGGCTTGCGGCCTAGGCCGATAGACGAGGCAGGTGCAGGCTCACCACCAGCAAGGCGGCGCTTGGCCTCCTGCTCGGCATGACGCTTGGATTCTGTGTCTTGTGCACGACGTGCATCTTCTTCGAGCTTACGGGCTGCAGCGGCTTCGCGCTCAACACGTTCTTGCTCGTCACGGATGACGCGGGCTTTGGCATCGATTTCGGCGCGACGACGATCTTCTTCTTCGCGCTCACGCGCTCCCACCAACGCACGGGCGCGGGCGTCGCGCTCTTCGTCTGTCAGTGTGCGCAGAACAACGCCTGAGCCGGAACCGGGCCGTGGGGCCTGAGAGCGCGACTGGGGAGGACGTGATGATGGTGCAGCCGGCCGGGCTGGTGCAGCAGCAGCTGGCGCAGGAGCGGCAGCCGTTGGAGCTCTTGGTGCCACTGGGGCAGCGGCCACGGGAGCGGCTACGACTGGGGCTGGTGCAGCGGCTGGAGCCGCAGCCACAGGAGCCGCCGGAGCGGCAGCAGTTGGTGATCTTGGGGCCACAACAACGGGTGCGGCGGCGGGCGCAGCAGCGGTTGGGGCCGCCGGTGCGGCAGCGGTCGAGGCAGCTTTGGCAGCGGAGGCCGCAGTGGGCGCTTCGCCAATCGTGCGGCGCTTCACCTTTTCGACCACAACAGCTTTGGTGCGGCCGTGAGAGAAGCTCTGGCGCACAACGCCTTGCTCCACAGGACGCTTGAGTGAAAGCGTCTTGGGGGCGACGGTCAAAGTTTTATCGCCAGAATTCTTGGTATCGCTCATTCGTTTCGGATCCCAGGGCCGTGCCCGTTCGTCAAATTCTCAGTCTCCAGTCCGTCATCGGACGTGGGGGCTGTGTCTTCCAAAATGTCCAATCGTTCTTGAACGCCTTCAGAGGGTGGTGAGCCACGATAGCTCGCCAATCTCCGACAACGCTCCAAGAACGCATCTGATGCCGCACTTCTCTTCAGAGCAGCATGTATCACATTTGTCCGACCCAATGCCAAATCCAATTGACCTGTTTCGAACAATCTCACACGTGGCAGGCGGTCGCCGTCGTCCCCATAGGTCCGAAACACCACCTGATCGAGCTTGCGAACCCCATCCGCCCCGCCGTCTTTAGCATGGAGCAGGCCGGACAATGGGCCTTTTGTAATGGCCGTCTCAACCTTGGCTGAGCCTACCACAACGGCACCCGATTTGTTAACGAGCGCCAAAAACTGCAACGCATCACGCACCAAAAGGGCATCAAGATCGTCGGCAAGGCTTTCAGATGCCTGTACCTTAGCCTTAAACCCGCGCGTGAACGCCTGTTTGCGGACCGCCTCAGCCACTTTTTCGGCTGTTGCTGTCACCCAAACCCCACGACCCGGAAGCTTATGCTTCAGATCGGGTGTCACGGTGCCGTCCGGAGCAAGGACGAAGCGGAACATCTGTGCTGGATCGAGCACCTGACGTGTCACCACGCAGGTCCGCTCCGATGCCTCTGCCCGATGGGCCGCTTTCGTCAATGTGATCTCCTAACGACCAAACCTCACTTAACCTTCAGACGCTTCGTCAGCTTCAGCAACCGGAGGAGCTGCTTCGATCCAGCCAGCCTTAACGCGGGCGGCCATAATCATGGCCTCAGCGTCATTGCGGGACAATTCGATGCCGTCCAAGAAGCCCTTGTGCTTGGTCGTCTCGCCGTCCTTGCGCTCGCTCCAACCAACGAGATCGTCGGTGGCGCAACCTGCAAGGTCTTCCATCGACTTCACGTCGTTTTCGCCGAACTTCACCAACATAGGTGTGGTGACGCCGTCGAGTTCAAGAAGCTCATCGCTCACGCCCAATTCAAGGCGACGTGCGTTGTGCTCAGCCTCAATGCGGGCGAGATAATCGCGCGCACGAGTCTGAATTTCCACGGCTGTGTCTTCGTCAAAGCCTTCGATAGCAGCAAGTTCTGCTGTCTCAACAAAAGCCAATTCTTCAACGGAGCGGAAGCCTTCGGATGCCAGCAATTGGCCAACAACCTCGTCAACATCAAGCGCAGCCATGAAGGTTGTTGTGCGCTCAAGGAATTCCTTCTGGCGACGCTCAGATTCTTCAGCCTCGGTGAGAATATCAATATCCCATCCGGTCAGCTGTGAAGCCAAACGCACGTTCTGGCCACGACGACCAATCGCTAGTGATAACTGGTCATCAGGCACGACAACTTCAATACGTGCGGAATCTTCATCCAACACAACCTTGACCACTTCAGCGGGCTGAAGCGCGTTCACGATGAAGGTGGCGGCATCCACTGACCATGGAATGATGTCGATCTTTTCGCCCTGAAGTTCGTTCACCACAGCTTGAACGCGCGAACCGCGCATACCGACGCAGGCGCCGACAGGATCAATCGAAGAATCGCGTGAAATCACGGCGATTTTGGCGCGTGAGCCTGGATCGCGAGCAACCGACTTCACTTCAATCACGCCATCATAAATTTCTGGCACTTCTTGAGCAAACAACTTCGCCATGAACTGGGGATGTGTGCGGGACAAGAAGATCTGCGGGCCGCGCTGTTCGCGGCGCACATCATAGACGTAAGCGCGCACACGATCACCGGGGCGGAACATTTCGCGTGGAATCAATTCATCGCGGCGGATGATGGCTTCGCCACGACCCAAATCAACAATGACGTTGCCATATTCAACGCGCTTGACCAGACCATTGATGATCTCGCCGATGCGGTCCTTGAATTCTTGATATTGACGATCGCGCTCAGCTTCGCGCACTTTTTGCACGATGACCTGCTTGGCAGCCTGAGCGGGAATACGACCAAAATCGAATGGAGGCAGTGTTTCAGCAATCCAATCGCCAACCTGAGCGGCTGGGTTTTTCTTGCGGGCTTCGGTGAGCAAGATCTGAATGGCATCATTCTCGATCTGGTCAACAACGAGCAAAAGACGTGAGAAGCGAATCTCACCCGTCTTTGGATTGATCTCGGCGCGCACTTCAGTTTCCTGACCATACCGCGAGCGAGCAGCCTTTTGCAGGGCATCTTCCATCGAGCTCAAAACGATATCACGCGAAATGGACTTCTCACGTGCCACCGCATCGGCGATCTGCAAAAGCTCTAATCTATTGGCGCTGACGACCATTGGTCTTCTCCTTACGAGACTGGCAAATTAGGAAAAATATGCCGGCTCAGATCTTGGGGCGCCCGGCCCCGGGTTTCATGGGTGAATTGGGATTTGGCTTCTTGATCTTAATGCCCGCGGGCAAAAGAGGTCTGCTTTTGGCCTGATTGCGAGCAGCAAAACGACCCGGACCGCGTTGCGGCTGGCCATCTTCTTCCTGCTCGCCCTCAGGCATAGAGGCGAACTTTTCGGCTTCTTTGCCCGCCTTTAGAGAATCACGGATCAACGCTTCGGTTAGAACCAACCGGGCCTCACCAAGATCCTTCAGGGGGAAGGACACATCGGCTTCTTCGTCGGCTTTGGTGTCGTTACGGCGAAATTTGAGGCGCGCGTCTGCGCCCTTGCCTTCAACGCCCTCAATCCAACCGCGAAAGCGCTTGCGACCATCGGCGGCAAAGGCCAATTCAATACGGGCCTCATGGCCAATTGCACGCTCAAAATCAGACACGCGCACCAAGGGGCGATCAATGCCCGGCGATGAGATTTCGAGGCGATAGGCCGGTGTCAGCGGGTCTTCGAGATCAAGCACAGGCGACAGCATGGTGCTGGCGAGCTCGCAATCTTCGACATTGACCGTGCCATCAGGCCGCTCAAGCATAATTTGAAGTGTTGTGCCGTCTTGGGCCGAAATTTTGACACGCACCAGCCGATAGCCAAGGTCGGTCAGCACCGGTCCGGCAATGTTGGCAATGCGCGCAGCTACGCCTGTCTCGGAGACGAGACGTGGTTCATTGAGCAATTGCTTCACGTCTTGCGACAAGTCTTCCGTCAAAGCTTTGGCTCCTGCCCGGGATCTAGCTGTAAGATTGGGCCATCAGATTAGGCAATAAAAAAGAGCGGGTCCCGGTCGGGCCCCACTCTCAAACTATCGATCATACGAATATGACCGTTATGAGAAGAAGATATTGGCCCTCTTATACAGAAAGGACCGCCGCCCCGCAAGGGGTGAGAGGTTTCGCCGGCGGGTGGCGCCCAAAGCGAAGGTATGGATGAGACCTTAAAGTGATGAGATTTTGGGGAAACGAAAGCTGAGCGTCGTCGGTGACGTTGCTGGAGGCGACGGGCGGGCCTGCGAACATGAGGCCCATACGATTGGGCCCCTCAGCTGCCTTCCAACACCCAACTGTCTCATTTTGAGAGGTTTTAAGGACATTGTTTTACGGATTGAGCCCATTTTGGGGCACCGGGCAGGACGATCCCTTCGGCTCTGGGGCAAGCCTGACGGGCTGGCGGCTTGAGGCGACGCAATCGTTGTTCGATCTGGCCAAGCAATATACATCGGGCTCGCTCATCGATTCTGGCCAAGAGCGATGCGCGCGAAATCGCGCGAAATTGGCTTGCGTATCAGCTTCCCGATTTTTTCAGGCGGCGACACCACCTCACGCGTGAGAGAGGCTGTTGCGTTGCGTGGCAAAACCCAAGCCGAATTGGATGATGCGCGCCGCGCGTCGGAGGGCAATTCGCGCGAATCATATCAACAAGTCATCACTGGCCTTGCGCAAATCAAAGCCTTTCAAACCGCTGTCGCTTCTAGCCAAAAAGCAGTTGAGGCGAATGTGGCTGGCGTGAAACTAGGAACAAAACTCACCATTGATTGGCTCAACTCCCGCGAAACGCTCTTTCAAGCCAATGTCGAATTGGTGATCATCAAACACCGCGTGCTCGTGGCCCTGCTCAAATTGAAAGGCAGCGTTGGCGAATTGGGTGCGCCCGATTTCCAAGCCTTTGGAATCCATTTGACGCCCGGATCGATCAAATCGCACTAAGTACTTTCGGTTCGAAGCGCCCATTTCACGTGCATTTGGGCGATACAATGGTATGTATCAGCGATGAGGGATGCGATCTATTTTCACGCTTGATCGTTTGAAAAAGTCGTGTGACGTGACGCGCATTCCTGTTTTTTCAATCGTCATAGCGATTTCAACATCGCTCAATTTTTGAGGAACGGACTGGTGTCAAGCTGGCTGGTCTTATGTGTTGCCGGCGGATATGTGTCGGTTTTATTTGTGGTCGCCTGGTGGGGTGAGACGAAAGAAACACATCTTCTTGATCGCCTGCGGAGCACGGGCTTCGTTTATGTGTTTTCAATCGCCATCTACAACACGGCTTGGAGCTTTTATGGTTCGGTTGGGCGAGCGGCAACATCGGGCTTTGATTTTTTACCCATATATATAGGCCCCTTACTTCTGTTTGTTTACGCGCGGCCCATTTTTGTGCGCATTGTGGCGATCGCCAAGGAGCAAAATTCAACATCCATTTCAGATTTTATTTCAGCACGTTATGGGCGAAGCCGATTGATAGCGTCGTTGGTGACAATCATCTCGATCGCCGTTTTAATGCCCTACATCTCGCTCCAGCTCAAAGCGATCGGTGTCAGTTATGAATTGCTGACGCGGGAGCCCACGGCACTAGGAGACCAGTCTCAACCTCTGTGGGCCGATAGCACTTTTGGTGTTGCTGTTGCGATGGCGATCTTTTCGATTATTTTTGGTGTGCGCCACATTCAAGCCAGCGAGCACCATGCCGGATTCATGCTGGCTGTTGCCTTTGAGAGCCTCGTCAAAATTCTCTCGTTTGCCTGTGTTGCAGGCGCAATCGCTTGGACCTTTTTTCATAACCCTGCTGGCGATATTGTGGCGTCTGCACGTGATGAGGCCTTTGCGCGATTTCTTGATTTTCAACCCTTCAAGACCTCTTGGTTGACCGGCATACTGACGGCGATGGCGGCCTTCTTTTGCCTGCCCCATATGTTTCATGTGTTGATTGTGGAAAATGAAACGCCCGCTCACATCAAACGCGCCGCATGGATTTATCCACTCTATCTCTGCGTCCTCAGTCTTTTTATTATTCCGGTGGCCGTCGCTGGCTGGGCGGTGTTTCGGACCTCCGTCAATCCCGACACCTATATGATCATATTGCCCATTGCAGTGAACCAACCATGGCTTGCCCTCGCCGCTTTTATTGGTGGGCTCTCGGCTGCCACCGGCATGGTGATCATGGCGTCTGTGTCGCTTGCAACAATGATTTGTAACGATCTCGTCTTGCCGGCGCTGTTGCCACTGCGCACGCGCTTTGGCCAAAACGGCATGACACGGCTTGTGCTGACGATTAGGCGCGCCGCCATCTGCGTCATTCTAAGTTTGGCCTATGTTCTTCAGCGTGGATTGGACCCTACTTATCCGCTGACCGATATCGGACTGATTTCATTTGTCGGTGTTGCTCAATTGGCGCCCGCACTTTTTGGCGGACTGCTCTGGCGTCGGGCCAATCACGCTGGTGCCGCTCTTGGTTTGGGTGTCGGCTTCATCATTTGGGTTTACACACTTCTCTTCCCCACCTTGGCTCCCGCATTGGGCGCAACGGTTGAATTTATCGAACACGGATTTCCCGCAGCACCTTGGGTTGCTCCCCATGCTTTGTTTGGTTTAACGGGCATGGATCCCATTACACACGCAACCTTCTGGAGCCTCTTGTTTAACGCGACATTGCTGGTCGTGGCCTCACGTCTGCGGCGACCAAGTCTTTTGGAATCGCTGCAATCGGTGCGTTATGCGCCCTTAAGTCGAAATGACCGGCGGGCCGGGCAACTCCAATTCAAGGGCCATATAGATGATTTGGTCATCCTGACATCGCGCTATGTGGGATCGCAAGCCGCGATTGATGCCTTTGAAAATTTCTATGCCGGCCGAGACACTTTTGCACAACGCGTGGTCGATTTGGAATCGGTTCGTTTTGCCGAATATTTAATTGCCGGTGCTATTGGCGCCGTGTCAGCCCGCGTTGTGATCGCTGCAGCCTTGGAACATTCATCTTTGACCCGCAATGAAGTCGTCGGCATCTTGGATGAAGCGTCCAACGCTATTCAATTTGGCCAAACACTTTTGCGCAATGTGCTTGAATCTGTTCCGCAAGGCATTTGCGCTTTTGATGAAAACTGGCATGTGACGGCGTGGAATCGCCGCTATATTGAACGTCTCCGATTACCCCACAATATGCTGCGTGCTGGCGCCACTTTGACTGACATCATCCAATTCAACCAAACCCGTAATGAATATGGGGCGAATGATTTAAAACAATTGGTGATCAACCGTGATTTGGAGCAACAAACCTGGCCCTATGTCTACACACGCCATCGGCCTGATGGGACGGTATTGGAAATCTCCTTTGATCGCTCCGCAGATGGTGGCTATGTGTCCACGCTGACCGATGTGAGCGAACAACACAAAGCCGCTGCCGCTTTGCAGGAAGCCAATGATCTGTTGGAATCACGGGTGATCGAGCGCACGCACGCACTTGAACAAGCCAAGGCCGACGCTGAGCGGGCCAACACCAGCAAGAGCCTTTTTCTAGCGGCCCTCAGCCATGATCTCTTGCAACCATTGAATGCGGCGCGGTTGTTTACGAGTGCGCTCGAACATGGGGCCAGTGAATCTGGTGATCCACGCCAAGGTGATCTCCTCCTTGGGCTGAAGTCTTCACTCAGATCAACCGATGAAATGATTGAAGCGCTGCAGGATATTTCGCTTCTTGATACTGGTAACATGCAAGCCCATCCCGGCCCCTTCGCAATCAATGATCTGCTCGAAGAGCTGCGCATCGAATTTGCGGCACTTGCAGCACAAAAAGGTGTTTCATTGCACGTGATGCATTCGACGCATCACATCAACAGTGATCGCGGCCTGTTGGGCCGTTTGCTTAGAAATATCATTAGCAATGCTGTTCGCTACACACCTACGGGCAAGATTCTGGTTGGCTGTCGCAATCACGGATCATCGGTGCGCATTTGCGTCCTTGATACGGGCATCGGAATAGCGCCTGAATATCAGACGGAAATTTTCGAAGAATTTAAGAGCTTGGCGTCTGGGCTCGACCATACGCAAGAACGTCGCTTGGGGCTTGGACTCGCCATTGTGATCCGCATTGCAAACCTGTTGGATCATAACATCAATGTGCGCTCAACGCCGGGCCGCGGAACACAAATGTCTGTTGATGTTCAACGAGCCGTCTCGTCGTCTGCGCTTCCATCAAACCCCGCGATCCTTGATCAGCATGAGCCAAAACGATTGCGCATCTTATGTTTGGATGATGATCGACTCACGCGTGAAGGACTGGAAACGCTTTTGACTCGTTGGGGGCATGACGTCTGGTCGTGCGCAAGCCCAGCCGAGGCGCTCGCCCACATAGATCGCCCGCCTGATGCAGCCATCGTGGATTATCATTTGGGCTCAAGCATCAACGGCTGCGAGGTCATTCATATTTTGGTTCAGCATTGGGGGACATCCATTCCTATTGTGCTGTGCACATCTGATCGAAGTGCAGCGGTTGCAGATTATGCCCGCAAGGAAAATTGGCACTTTCTTTCCAAGCCGCTCAAGGCCGCACAGCTGCGCAAATTTTTAATGTCGGTCAACCAACAGTCATCTTCCAATTCAGGATCTGATTCATGAAGCGGCAAATTGTGATCGCTGACGACCATCCCCTCGTTCGACGTGCCTTGTCGGATTCTTTGGGTCAAGCCCTCTCGGACACAAACATAATCGCATGCGCCTCGATATCTGACGTCCTCGAAGCCGTTGAGCAAATTCATGCAGATATTGATCTTGTCCTTCTTGATCTAGATATGCCCGGCGTCGGCGGGCTGGCCGGATTGACGCTTTTGCAATCAACGCATCCTTTGTTGCCTGTGGCTATCCTATCGGCAACTGTTGATGCAGATCATGTGCATCGGGCGCTGTCGGCAGGCGCATCGGGCTATCTTTCCAAGTCCATGGAACTGACCGAAATGGTGAGCGCCATCACGGAAATTCTGGCGGGCGAGATTTGGACGCCGTCCTATCTCTGCAAGTCTCCAAAATCAGAGTCGGAATATTTGGGAGACTCATTGTTTCGCTCACTCTCACAGCAACAAAAGCGCATCGTGATTATGATCGTCGAGGGGCGTATGAACAAGGAAATTGCTGGGGAGCTCGGTATAGCTGAACAAACGGTAAAGACCTATATTTCGAATATTTTCAGGAAGTTAGGCGTAACACGGCGAACACAACTTGCGGTATTAGCGTCCGATTATTTCAATCTAAAAGGCTAGCGTGGTTGTAATTTAAGCTTGTTTTCTCCTTTAGCTCGACATCAAGCGTCGATGACATAGTACTGAGACATCGACGATTTTTTAAAAAGATTTGTCATGTCAGACGTTGAAACGCCCGTATTCGATTATGAACAAGCAAAGATTTCACTGTCCCTGCAATCAAATCAAATCACGCACAGCGCTGATGAGGCGGGCAATATCTTCTTCGCGTGACAGGCGATGATCGCCATCTTTGATGAGTGTGATGGCCACAGGATCACCTGCCATATGATGCACCAATTTCATCGTGTGTTCATAAGGCACATCAGGATCTTTCAGGCCCTGCAAAATATGCACGGGACAATAAGAGCGAATGGGGCTGCCAAATAACAATTGGTTGCGACCATCTTCAATGAGGCCGCGCGTGATTGGGTAGGGCTCGCCATAGGCATTGGGGCGCAGCCATTGGCCGTCATTTTCAATCTGCGCCCGGATGGCTGGCGACATTTGTGGCCACATGAGGCTTTGCGTAAAATCGACGGCTGGAGCAATCAACACCATGCCCGCCAGTCGATGCGTTTCATTGAGCGCTGCCAATTGGCGCGCCATCAGAAGAGAAATCCATCCGCCCATGGATGAGCCAATAAGAATTTGCGGCCCCGTCGTCAAAGCGCGCACAACGCTCAAGCTCTCGTCGCACCAGCCACCGATTGTACCGTCTTCAAATGCGCCGCCCGATTCGCCATGGCCCGAATAATCAAAGCGCAGACAGGCGCGTCCGGTCTCTTTGGCAAAATCATCGAGGCGCTGGGCCTTGGTCGATTGCATATCGGAGCGAAACCCGCCCAGCCACACAAGCCCCGGCCTGCCTGATCCCGCATCCTGACGGGCGCGATAGGCAAGGCTTTTGGCCCCTTTGGTTGTTTGGACAGCAAAGCTTTTGGGAAGGTCGATTTGCGATGCGGTGCTGGTCAACTTATCGTTCCCTAATGATTCTGTATTTCATGTGCATTATGCG
>CAIUDK010000214.1 GCA_903897875.1 uncultured Hyphomicrobiales bacterium | reverse complement strand
TTGCGCGAGGCTTTGAGCAGATCAGGATTGCGACGCTCTTTTGGCGTCATTGAGAAAATGATCGCGCGTTGGCGCTTGATCAGACTCTCATTCATATTGGCATTGGCCATTTGGTCTTTGAGTTTGGCCATGCCGGGCAGCATGCCCATGATGCCACTCAAGCCACCGATCTTTTCGACCTGCGCCAATTGATCGTTCATATCTTCAAGATCGAACTTGCCCTTGCGCATGCGCTCGGCAATGCGCTGGGCTTTTTCAGCATCAATCGACTGCGCCGCTTTTTCGACCAGCGACACGATGTCGCCCATGCCCAAAATGCGATTGGCAATGCGGGTGGGATGGAAATCGTCAAGGTCCTCGACCTTTTCACCCGTACCAATCAGCTTGATCGGCTTGCCGGTGACGGCGCGCATGGACAGGGCCGCACCGCCGCGTCCATCACCATCGCAACGCGTGAGAACAATACCGGTGATGCCAACGCGTTCATCAAAATTCTTGGCGAGATTTACCGCGTCTTGACCCGTCAGCGCATCGGCGACGAGCAAAATTTCATGGGGCCGAGCGACCGCTTTGATCTCGGCCATCTCGATCATCAGCGGCTCGTCGATATGTGTGCGGCCGGCTGTATCGAGCAGCACAACATCATAGCCTTGCAGACGCGCAGCCTCTTCGGCGCGCTTGGCAATCTGCACGGGCGTCTGCCCGGCAACGATGGGCAGCGTATCAATGCCAATCTGGCGGCCTAAAACGGCCAGCTGTTCTTGCGCGGCTGGGCGCTTCACATCGAGCGAAGCCATCAGCACTTTGCGCTTCATGCGCTCGGAAATGCGCTTGGCAATTTTAGCGGTGGTTGTTGTCTTACCAGCACCCTGCAAACCCACGACCATAATGGCCACAGGCGGCACGGCTTCCAGATTGATCGGATCAGCCTCAGCGCCCAAAGTCTCGATGAGCACATCATTGACGATCTTGACGACCATCTGGCCCGGCGTAACGGATTTGAGAACATCCGCGCCAATGGCCCGTGCGCGTGCCTTATCAACAAAAGCGCGAACGACGTCCAACGCAACATCGGCCTCAAGAAGTGCACGACGCACTTCCCGCATGGCGACATTGACGTCCTCTTCGCTAAGCGCCCCGCGGCGCGTCAGCGTGTCAAGAATGCCAGCGAGCTTTGAGCTCAGGCCCTCGAACATCGGTCTTCTCCTGTGCCACCCTTGGGTGGAATGAACGTCATGACCACTCAGACAAGATGCCCTAGCGCACCCGCCCTGCACATGCCCCGAAAGGCAGTCTGCAAGAGCAGTCCGGAAAGCAAAATGCGCCCGGGGGCGCAACTGCGCTGCCGGGCGTTGACCGCAGGTCTCTAGGACCAGTCGGTTCCTCGCTTAGTCGTCTCTGACGAGAGTTGAGTTCTTTCTAGGGGCCAGCCCCAGAAAAGTCAACGAAACTGGCGGTTCTGCGCCTGAGCCTTTGGGGCTTGCGCCCCATGCTCAAGCTTTATTTTGTGAAGACGTAGATATCGACCTGAGCTTCGGGCTCGTCCGACATCTTGGGTTCGTTGAGATATTCTTCCAAAAAGCGGTTCTGAGCTTCGATGTTTTTATCGTCCAAATAGGCGGTGATCGCCTCATAAGTGGAATCGATCTCATCATAAGAGCCGCGATGGTCGAATTTCAGGGCCTTGCCACCCGGCGTTTTGCCAAGCTTAACACCGCCTGTGAAGCTAGGCGCAGCTTCGGGTGCGGTTGCAATGGGGATCATGGCCTCAAAGCGGAAGCCCTGATCATTGGTCTCAAGGAACATCGCCATCGGATTGCCGGCAGATTGGAGGCCGGTGCGCGCCATTTCGGCCCGAATTTTGGTGAAAGCGCTCATCAGAGCCGAAAACCCATCATCCCAATCAGCTGAACCAACCCAAACCACGGCTGGGCGGGCGGCGAGCTCAACAGATAAGGCAGACGAGGAATCGCCGGGCGCCCTGCCAGACTGAGCATCGGGCGCAGGAGTCGGAACCGGCGCAGGCGCGGGAGTTGGCGAGGGAGCTGGGGCAGGAGCAGGCGCTGGCGCTGGTGCTGGCTCTGGAGCCGGAGTTGGTGCAGGTTTGGCAGGCTCCAACACAGCAGGCGGAGCGTCAGGCGCAGGCGCTTGGGCCAAAACGGCATAGCCCAAACCCGCCACGAGCAAACCACCCACAAGAATGGCCGATGTCAAACCGCGCTGGCCCGACCCCAACTGGGACATGCCGTCTTGGAACATGCGAACCAGATTCTTCACACTCAACATCACGTCTGCTCCGCTCAAGTCTTTGGCACAGGAATCTATCGCGCCCAGATATCACCCAAGTATCACCCCAGATAGCACCCAGAGCCAATGCCGACATAGATAGATTTTCAACGGGAATATACCACCCTTTGTGATTCGCAATCGTTAAGACAGAGCCGCGACTGGGTTAAAATTTCCACCGCGTGGCGCGATACCTCCGTTTGGCCTATACTGAGCCAAAGTTTGAAACAGCACATAGCTTTAGGACCGTCCCAATGCCCAGCCCGCTTGCCCATCACGCCTTCATCAAAATGAATGGCATCGGCAATGAAATTGTTGTCCTTGATGTGCGTGGCAGCGACATTTGCGTGCGGCCCGAAGAGGCACGCGCCATCCACACCAATCCCAAGCTCGCTTATGATCAGCTGATGGTGCTGGAGGACCCGCGCACACAAGGCACCGACGCCTTTATGCGCATTTTCAACAATGACGGCTCGCTCTCCGCAGCGTGTGGCAACGGCACGCGCTGCGTCGCTTGGGCCTTGATGCGCGACACGGACCGCACATCCCTCACGCTTGAAACTGATGCTGGGCTTTTGCAATGCACCCGCACCGCTGAGTGGACCTTCACCATCGACATGGGCAAGCCACGTCTCGATTGGCAATCCATTCCTCTGTCGCATGAAGTGACTGACACACGCGCCGTTGCTGTGACGCGCCATCATGAGGCGCTCACCACGGCCTCGATGGTCAATATGGGCAACCCGCACGCGATCTTTTTTGTCTCAGACATTGCCGCCATTGATCTGGCAAATATCGGCCCCAAGCTCGAACATGATCCGCTGTTTCCACAGCGCGCCAATATTTCTTTGGCGCATGTGACGAGCCCGACACATATTGATTTGAAAGTCTGGGAGCGTGGCGCTGGACTTACACGCGCTTGTGGTTCTGCAGCTTGTGCCACGCTGGTCGCCAGTGTGCGCGCAGGACGAACTGAGCGACGCGCCACCATCACACTTCCCGGCGGCGATCTCGTCATTGAATGGACGCCCGAAGATCATGTGTTGATGACTGGCCTTGTTGAGCTGGAGCATGAAGGCACATTTGACGCAGCCCTCTTTGCGGATGTCGTCGCGTGACCACGACACAAGACACGAACCAAAACAGCGTCGAAGTCATCACCTTTGGCTGTCGCCTCAATGTCGTCGAATCTGAAGCCATTCGTCGCGCCGCCAATCAAGGTGCTGACAAGAACCTTATCATTATCAATTCCTGCGCGGTCACAGCAGAAGCGGTGCGCCAAGCCAAACAAAACATCCGCAAACTTGCACGCGAAAACCCCAGTGCGCGCATTGTTGTCACGGGCTGCGCGGCCCAAACCGAGCCTGACACTTTTGCTGATATGCCAGAAGTGGCTTTGGTTTTGGGCAATGATGCCAAAACCAATCCCGCCACTTGGCTCAATCTTGATGCCGAGACGGCGCGTGTGCGCGTCAATGATTTTAGCTCTTTACGCGACGCCCATGCGCCCTTTCATGCTCATGCCTTGGTCGATGCGGTTGCTGGTCACACACGCGCATTTGTGGAAGTGCAAAATGGCTGTGACCATCGCTGCACGTTTTGCATTATTCCCTATGGTCGTGGCCCGGCACGCTCAGCCGCCAGCGGACTTGTGGTGGAGCAAATTCGCAAGCTTGTCGGCAATGGCTATCGTGAGATTGTGCTCACCGGTGTTGATCTCACCTCATGGGGTGGTGACCTGCCCGGCACACCAAAATTTGGGCGGCTCGTGCGCCAAATTCTCACCCATGTGCCAGAGTTAGAACGCCTGCGCCTCTCGTCGCTCGATTGCATCGAAGCCGATGATGATTTGCTGGATGCTCTGGCCACCGAGCCACGCCTCAAACCGCATCTGCATTTGTCATTGCAAGCGGGTGATGACCTCATCTTAAAGCGCATGAAGCGCCGCCATTTACGCCAAGATGCCATCGATTTTTGTCAGCGCGTGCGCACTTTGCGTCCCGACATTGTGTTTGGTGCCGACATTATTGTGGGCTTTCCCACTGAGACCGAAGAGATGTTTGCCCGCTCGCTTGATCTTGTCGAAGAATGTGGGCTCACACATTTGCATGTGTTTCCCTTCTCAGCGCGCAAGGGCACACCAGCGGCCAAAATGCCGCCCGTTCACGGCACATTGATCAAGGAGCGCGCAGCGCGTTTGCGGGCCAAGGGCGATGTGGCCTTGATTGCGCATCTCGATCAACAGATTGGAAAAATTGTGCCAGTGCTGACTGAGCGCGGCGGCTTAGCGCGCAGCGATGATTTCACCGCCGTGCGCGTTGAGGATCAAGAACCGGGGCAGATCTTAAACGTGACGATTACGCATCGTTCCGATCGAGAGCTTTTTGGTCAGCCCGCACCAAACTAGTGTCCATCTCCAGCGTCCAACCGCAAGCTGACATGCGCGCAACCATATGGTCTGGAATGGGCGCTTCGACCACAATCGGCTCTTTATTTTTGGACATCGGAATCACAATTTTGCGCGCATGAAGCTGCAGGCTGAGTTCACCCAAACCTTCACCAAAATGACGCGGACCTGAGCCGTAAATCGGATCGCCCACAATCGACCAGCCCATGGCCGTGCAATGAACGCGCAATTGATGTGTGCGCCCCGTAATCGGTGACAGCGCCAGCCAAGTAATGGGTTCACCTGCAGGTCCCTGCCCGCGCCCCATCACGCTCCAACGTGTTTGGGATGGCAGACCAGCTGGATCGACCTTCATCCACCAGCCACGTTGCGCATCCAATCGCCCCAATGGCAGGTCAATAAAGCCATGATCCTCAGGCACATGACCCTCCACCACCGCCCAATAGGTTTTGTCGATCTTGCTCTGCTTGAAGAGCAGGCCGACCTTTTCCAGAGCTTTGCGATGACGCCCCAAAACCAGACAGCCCGACGTGTCGCGGTCCAGCCTATGGGCAAGGCCCGGCGAGCGCGGCAGGCCAAAGCGGAGCCCATCGAAGGAATCTTCGAGACTCTCGCCACCCTTAGGGCCACGATGAACCGGCAGGCCAGCGGGCTTGTTTATGACAAGCAACAGGCCATCGCGGTATAAAAGACGTTCGATCAGCTCTTCCGGGGACATGAACAACAGGCTACGAGGGAGACAAGAGATATTTATACAAGTTGAGGCAATCTTGACCCTTGGGGTCAACATCACGTCAAGACCGATAGCCCAGTCCGATTGAAAGCACCATGACGAACGACGACGAGACCCAAAAGAGCGCAAAGAAACCCGGCCTGATCGGACGTCTGTTTGGGCGTGCGCCTACAAGCCCCGTTGAGCCAGCGGCAGAGCTGCCAGCTGAGCCCACGAGCCCCAAAAGCTGGTGGCAGCGGCTGCAATCAGGTCTGGCGCGCTCCTCGGCCTCAATCAGCCAAGGCATCACCGACGTTTTCACCAAGCGCAAGCTTGATCGCTCCATGCTGGACGATTTGGAAGATGTGCTGATCCGCGCCGATCTGGGCGTCAACACCGCCACCCGCATCACCCAAGCCGTCGGCGCTGGCCGCTACGACCGCGAGATTGCCCCCGCTGAGGTCAAGGCGATTTTGGCGCGCGAAGTCGAGGCCATCCTCACCCCAATCGCTCAGCCGCTCGAAATTGATGCCAGCCAAAAGCCGTTCATCATTCTGGTTGTGGGCGTTAATGGCTCAGGCAAAACCACGACGATTGGCAAGCTGACCGCCAAACTGCGCGCGCAGGACAAGTCCGTCATGCTGGCGGCTGGCGACACATTCCGCGCAGCTGCTGTTGAGCAACTCCAGATCTGGGGCCAGCGCCTTGGCGCAACCGTCGTCTCACGCGCCCAAGGTGCAGACGCAGCCGGTCTGGCCTTTGACGCCATCACACAAGCGCGTGAGCAAAATTGCGACGTGCTCATTATGGATACGGCGGGACGTTTGCAAAACCGCACCGAATTGATGGCAGAGCTGGAAAAAGTTGTGCGCGTCATTAAGAAAGTTGACGCAGCCGCCCCCCATGCCGTCCTACTCGTGCTGGATGCCACAGTGGGACAAAACGCGCTCAGCCAAGTTGAAATTTTTGGTCGCGTGGCAGGTGTCACCGGCCTCATCATGACAAAACTTGACGGCACTGCGCGCGGTGGCATTCTGGTGGCCATTGCTGAAAAATTTCATCTGCCTGTGCATTTTATTGGCGTGGGCGAGAGTGTTGAAGATCTCGAACCATTTGCACCACGCGACTTTGCCAGAGCCATTGCTGGTTTCGATCAATCAGACATTGAAAATGCAGACTCTGAAGACACAGAAAAAGATGAGGGAACACCCATTTCATGAATGATGCGCCACAAACGCC
>CAIUDK010000213.1 GCA_903897875.1 uncultured Hyphomicrobiales bacterium | reverse complement strand
CATCAAGAACAACATGACGCCCAGTTGAACACCGTTCAATGTTTGCTCAACCCATAAAACTGGCGTCATGCTTTACCCCAAAACGCTGATTATTGCTCGACCATCTTGCAATCGCCCACGTATGGATCGGGATGCGCGCTCCAAACTTTCGAGCGATAATCACCGACCAGCCGACCCTTGGCATCCTTCACGATCTCGACAATGTAATAGCCTTGGATCGGATAATGATTGGTGTTGAATTTGAAGTCACCCCGCACGGACTCGAATTTCACATTTTCAAGTGCTGTCTGAAATGCTTTTTTGTCTTCAACTTTTCCATCAATCGTGGTCAGCGCTGCATCCATCAACCGCACAGTGTCATAAGCCATCGCGGCAAAGCCTGAAGGCACACGTCCATATTCAGCTTCAAAATGCGCAACAAAAGCTTTGTTGGCTGGGTTGTCGAGATATTCGCTCCACAATGTGCCCGTCTGCATCCCGAGCGCCGCATCACCAACGGCTGGCAGCGTTGTCTGATCATAGACGCCATTGCCTGCATAGATCGGAATCAAATCTTTCAAACCGGCCTGTGCATATTGCTTGAGAAAATTAATTCCCATGCCGCCGGGATAGAACACCAATACGGCATCGGGTTTGGCCGCGCGGATTTGCGCAATCTCAGCCGAATAATCCAACTGGCCAAAGGCCGTGTAGACTTCAGAAACAATGCTGCCTTTGTAATAGCGCTTGGTGCCCGCCATCATGTCTTTGCCAGCGGGATAATTGGCCGACATCAGATAGAGATTTTTGATGCCCTTATCTTGCAAAAATTGGCCCATGCCTTCGTAATTGGCGTCATTGTGAAAAGCGGCAGAGAAAAAACGCGGATGACATTGTTTGCCAGCTAAAGCCGATGGACCAGAATAGGCGCTGATAAAAAACGCACCTGAATCCAACACAGGCTTTACAACGCCCAACAACACATTTGAAAAATGAATGCCCGTGACGATCTGAACGTGATCGCTCTCCAGCATTTTATCAACAATCTGGCGACCAATATCGGGCTTGGCTTGATCATCACCCCACACCATTTGCACGGGCCGACCGCCCAAGCGCGTGTTGGTTTCTTTGAGTGCAAGCTTGAAGCCGTCAGAGACATCGCGCCCCAACACACCTTCTGGCCCCGACATGGTGGCAACAAAGCCAATGCGAATGGGATCAACAGCGAAGGCGGGCGTTGTCATTGTTGAGCTCAGCAAAGCACAGCCAATCAAACCAACTGCAAAGCTAACCGACTGTAGGGCTTTTTCCATCATGACCTCTCATCGGGATTGAGCTGAAACTTCACACGCTCTGCCCTCGTAACGGCCTTTGCCGCGCCGATCAAGGTTTCAGCAAAGCCCTCCTGCGCTTGGGTGGGTGCCGGGAACCATTGAACTCAGCAAGGGTTAGGATTCCAGCAGAAACTGGGTCGAAACATGGACCACATCATCGTTCACACGAGCAATTTTGATCTTGCCCTCACAATGGTGCGTGATGGTCGCGCCGTCGTCTACACCGGACGACATCAGCAAGCTTTTGGTCATGAGCGATCAAGGCTCGATCCTCAAGCGAGCGTCGCAAATATGCGACGCCGTTGGCACCTACGCCTTCTTCCACAACGGCTGATGTGGACACGCCACCGCTATTCCTAAGGGCTCACCTAACGTGGAGCGTTAAAGAGTGCGTATGAAATCCCACGCCATTTAAAGCTTATTTAACCAGCATTTTAACGACCTCAACCGTCGCCGTGAAAAGGCATTATGATCGCCCTTGGTTTCCTTAGTTGGTTTTCCAAGCTGAATCGAGCGATCTCATGGCCTATCGTTTACCCCTCTCCATCGTGACCTCTGTTCTCACATTGGGTGCCAGCACGCTGATGACACTCAGCCCCGCTCAGGCCGCTGATTTGTCTCCCATCGGCTTTCGAGATTCCGGCACGTCTGACTTTTCAGGAATCTCTCTGGGCGTAGATGGCGGCGTGGGCTTAGGCTCGGCTGGCAATGCCAATACATCGGGCATGATCGGCGGCTTGCATCTTGGCTATACGTTTCAAGCGAACCGATTGATTGGCGGCGCTGAAGTGGACACGATGACGTCAAACGTCAGCACAGGCCGCCTCAACTCATCCGACTTCAATCAGAAATTTCTATCCTCCGCACGCGTGCGCGCCGGCTATGTCTTCGCTGATTTGGTTGCCTATGGCACGATTGGCTACGGCTATTCGACATCCGCCTATCGAGATGCCTCAGGGCTCTCGCATGCCACGCTCAAGGGCTCAGTCTATGGTGCTGGCGCAGAATATTCTCTCACGCGCAGCATATCGGTGCGCGCAGAGATTTTGCGTTATGACTTTGGCAATAAAATCTACGCGACCAATAGCGGCGATCAATCCCTGAGCACCAACACGAATTTGGTGCGTGCTGGCCTTGGTGTGCGGTTTTAAAATCAGCGCCCCGTTAGCAACGCTCAATCGACAGGCGCAAGCAACTGCTTCACACGCTCAAGAACCTTTGGTGGCGCGGACGATAATTGGGCGTTGATCTTTTCAAGCTCTTGGCCAGACACTGGAGCCATTTTATGTTCGCTCCGGCCCAAAGCTTCGTTCAATTCGTCACTCGTCACTGTTTTCATGAACGCGTCTCTCAACACATCCAAACGATCTTTTGGAACACCTGAGGGTGCAGCAAAGGGGCGCGCAAAATCTGACTGTGAGAAAATAAAATCAGCGGCGGGCTGATCTTCATCTCGAAGATAGTCATTGATATTGGCAGCGCTTTTGAAAGAAATTTCTCGATTTCGTTTGGCGAATGCCAAAAGATAATTTAATCGGCCATCCTTCACATAACCGGCCATTTGAGCATAAATGCCAGCCGGTATCATCCCGCAAAGCCCATCGACCTCTCCAGCCTCCATGGCTTTGATCACATCCGTGATCCCCTCATAGCCAAGGACAACTTTTATTTTCGGACCCATGATATTTCTGAGCAGGAAAGAGAAATCTCCTGAATTGCCGACAGTGGCTGTTGCACCGATGATAAATTCTTTTGTCGGCCCATTGTGATCGAAACCTGAAGTGTCAATCCCGTCCTTTTTCAAATTGAGACAATAAAACTCTCCAGAATCGGCGCTTCCAATCCAAGCGAGAGAGGATGGCAAAAAGCCAGTCTCGCTAATCCCAATCAATGGCTGCGTGAAGACGCTCGGCGAGAGTGAGCCAAAAACGCTTCCATCTTTGGGAGCCTGAGAGCCCAACCATACGGCCGCTTTCATGGAACCAGCGCCAGGCATATTCTGAACGATGATTTTTGGCTGACCCGGAATATATTGCCCCATAAATCGAGCAATATTGCGTGCAGTGATATCGACAGCCCCACCAGCCGAAAAGCCAACGACAAGCTTCAGTGTCGTATTGGGCTCAAAAACATCAACGGCATTTGCCGTCCCTATATTTAAGAGCCCCACACTGAGCAAAGCAAATAAGCAAGATTTCAAACGCATCATAACCATTTTTTTTAGTTCGAGCTCTTGAAGAGGGCTGCTACCTGCATGCGTTGAATTTTGCCCATGCCATTGCGCGGCAGTGCGGGCAAGAACATGAGACGATTGATTGTCAGATCGATGCGTTTGGAGCTGAGATATTTTTCCAATTCGTCTTTGGTTATTTTGTCAGAGCCAACAAGACAGAGATTAAACTCAACGCGATTGGATGAACCCGCCTTCACGATGGCTACTTCATTGATTTCAGGATGAGTGGAAATAATATCTTCGAGTTTTTCAGGAGAAAATTTCTGTCCCCCTAGGTTGATCAAATCATCTGTGCGTCCGGCGAGAACCAAATATCCGTTCTCGTCAAAATAACCAATGTCACCGGGATAAAACCATCCATCGCCCGTGATCTCGTTTGTTTCAATCATATCGCCCAGAAATGGCCAGCCCATACTATCGCTGCGGATTCTAATTCGACCTTCTTTTCCCTTAGTTTGTCCTTCATCAATCTGCACTTCTGCGATTGGAAGAAACGCGGATTGAATCCGACCGTTTGCAATTGATTTTGAAATGTTCATATAGCCGGCAGATCCTGCCTCGGTCGATCCATATACTTCAAATATTCTGGCCGTAAAATGGCTTTTCAAAAGATCAAGAAATGCGTCGTCAATGAAGCCGCCACCAATTGTGATATGACGAACACTGTCGATCAACGCACCCTGCTGGCTGAGCAAATTAACGACCGACTTCAATCGGGCGGGCGTAGACACAATGCGCTTTACGTTTAGATGGTTGAGAAAACGCACGGCCTCTTCTGGCGTTCTGTCAAAACAAATGGTCTCGCCTCGTATCAGAATGCTAATGGCATTTGTATATCCCGCACTGACAGTTAGACCCATACTGCAAAGGTAGGTTCCTACTGTTCTCGTCATAATGACTCTGTCTAGGATCCTTGCTTTCAAGGCAGCGTCAGTGTGACCAATGGCTTTTTTCATCCCTGTCGAACCCGACGTGAATGATACTCGCGCAATTCTGTTTTTCACATTGGGCGCGACCGTCCATGCGTTCAAATCAACAGGACGGATAAACCAGTCTGGGGCGATGGTATGAACGGCCACGCCCCCAATTTGAACGGGCTTATCCGAGATCATAACCTTCATCCCGACCGCCTTGGCCGGCTCAATCTCATCAGGCATGAGTGAGGCAGACGCAAAACCGCTTTTGGCAAGCGCCAATGCCACAGTGAGATGATGCGCTGGATTTTCAATCGAAATCCCAATCACAGAATCGTGATTGAAATTGCGCGTCAGAATTTCTTGCTCGACTGACAATAGCCCTTTGATGAGCATTCGGTAATTCACAACAAGATCAATGAGTGTGATTGCAGGATATTCTGGGCTCGTTCGCGCAGCCGCATAAATTAAATTGAGAATCTTCTGCATGATCTCGAACTCCAGCCCATCTCGATTTTTGACAGAAAATTTCAGAGCTCTGTCTCAATCGACTTTAGATAACAAAAAACCGGCAATCCTAAGATTGCCGGTTTTGATAACAGCTAATTCTTTTTGAGAATTAGTCGAACTTGTAAGATACGCCGACCTTAGCGATCACACCAGAAATCTGGCGGGTTACGTCATAACCAGCAACAGCAATCGAAGTTGGTGACATTGGAACTGTTCCAGTCGCAGACTGTGTGCCTGTACCGTTCACGTGAGTCTTGATGGTACCTACGTTGTAGTAGACACCTTCAACCTTCACGATGAGGTTGTCAGCTGCAGCATAAGCAAAGCCGCCACCACCAGCAAAGCCAAGCATCCAAGACGACTTATTGCCAGTCCAGCTTGCGTTGGTTGTGGTTGTTGTCGACGTATTCTGGCTAACACTTCCAGCGCCTGAGCCGATGCATGAATAGGTTACAGATGTCGATCCGGAAATGTAGCCGTTATCGCTTGATGACAAACCTGAGCAAGATGTTGTCGTTGTGTCATCATATGTGCCGCGGACTTTGATGTCCGACATGGCATAGGCCAGACCGGCTGTACCAAACACAAGCATACGATCCTGCGCATAACCAACGGTTCCACGCAGTGTTCCAAGCCAGCTTGGCCCAGCAGAGATAAACTGCGAGCTCGTTGCTGAACCGCTGTTATTGACGGTTACGTTGCCATACGAGTTCAGATTGGTTGTGTCGTAACATGTGTAATCATAACCGTAGCCTGTACCGTTATAGGAATCTTGGTTACAGCCTGTTGCGTTAGCAACTGCCTGATAGCCACGGCTATTGGAGAACTGACCCTGTGACGTGGTGGTTGTCTTAGAGCTGCCCGAGAACCAAGTTCCGTCGGTGCCGATACCAACAACCAAACTTCCAAACTGATGATTGTAGCCCAATTCAGCGCCTAAAACGCCGACCAGATTGTGCTTACGATCACGCGTCTTAATGGATGTGTCCGTCCGGCTGCCCGCGTTGTCGTTAGGGGTGAGCGCGCCAGCTACAGCCGTTGTGTTGTTACCGTAGCAACTACCGTTGCCAGAGTTGTCACACGTCCAGCTTCCAGCATTCGTGGACAAGTAATTGCTGCTGAGTGAGCCTGGAGCGGCAAGGTTGTTGTAGTTGGAAGAATATAATGTCGAAGAATCGTATTGGCTCGAAGGAACGAACCCAACTTCATTGTCGCCCAGAGTTGTTGGGAAGGTTAGGTGTGTGCTTGAAGTTTCACCAAACGCGCCGCCGTAGACGCCAACAGTAACGCCGGTCCAGTCATAAGGCTTTTTCTCGAACTTCGATGCTGCGCTTACTGCTTTTTTCTCAAAAGATTCGGCTTTCGGCGCGTTGCTAACTTCAATACGAAGCTTATGGAGCTCTGCCTCAAGGCGAGCGATCCGCTGCTCCGCAGTTGATGTCTCTGCATAGACTGCAAGTGGGGACATGGCGGCTGCAAGAACAACAGCCTGCATCACGATTTTTTTCATAATAAACTCCGGAAGCTAAATTCGTTCTGGAACTTACATTTTTATTACTTCAAT
>CAIUDK010000212.1 GCA_903897875.1 uncultured Hyphomicrobiales bacterium | reverse complement strand
TTTGTCGCGCCTGACGGCCGACACAACACAAATGAAATCCGCCTTTGGAGCGTCCACCTCCATCGCCTTGCGCAATATGTTCATGTTCATCGGCGCCATCGGCATGATGATTTACACGAGCCCCAAATTATCCGGCCTCGTTTTGGTGGCGATCCCGATCATTGTGTTTCCGCTTGTGGCCTCTGGCCGCTCGGTCCGTGGTCGTTCGCGCTTGGCACAAGATACTCTGGCTGATGCCAGCGCTTTTGCGTCAGAAAACCTCAGCGCCATTCGCACAATGCAAGCCTTCAACGCACAGCACCTCACGGTCTCGCGTTTTTCCTCAGCCGTTGAATTTGCTTATGATGCGGCGCGCAATGCAACGCGTGCGCGCGCCATCCTCACCGCCATCGCCATCTTTCTGGCCTTCAGTAGCGTGGTCGGCGTTTTGTGGCTTGGCGCACAAGACGTGATGGCTGGTCGCATCACCAGCGGTCTGCTCACGCAATTTGTTCTCTCAGCTGTTTTGGGTGCGAGCGCCTTGGGGCAATTGTCTGAAGTGTGGAGTGAATTGTCGGCGGCAGCGGGTGCAGCTGGCCGCATCGCGGAACTTCTTTCCACCAAGCCAACCATCACAGCGCCTGCTAATCCGCTGCCAATGCCCCTTCCTGCGCACGGCGATATTATTTTTGATCAGGTCAGCTTTGCCTATCCCACACGCCAAAATGAAATGGTTGTCAGCAACCTCTCCTTTCACATTAAGGCGGGTGAGCGCGTCGCCATTGTGGGCCCCTCGGGTGCTGGAAAATCAACTGTCTTTCAGCTGCTTATGCGGTTTTATGACCCCGCCAGTGGGAGCATTCGCGTTGATGGCGTTGATGTCAAAATGGTCACCCCTCATGATTTGCGCGATCGCATGGCCCTTGTGCTGCAAGAGCCTGTGATCTTTGGCGTTTCTGTTGCTGACAACATTCGCTACGGACGCCCAGAGGCAAGCATCAGCGACATTACGCAGGCCGCAGAACAATCGGCCGCTGATGATTTCATCAATGCGCTGCCAGAAAAATACGACACCTCCCTTGGCGAGCGCGGCGTGACTTTGTCCGGCGGACAGCGCCAACGCCTTGCCATTGCGCGCGCTTTGGTAAAAGACGCACCCATTCTTTTGCTCGATGAAGCGACCTCGGCGCTTGATGCTGAAAATGAATCCCTGATTCAAAAGGCGCTCGACAACATCATGCAGGGCCGCACCACAATCATCATCGCGCATCGTCTGGCGACCGTGCTGAACGCAGATCGCATTCTGGTGATGGACAATGGCCGCATTGTGGAAGAAGGCACGCACGCAAGTCTGACTGCCAAAGAGGATGGGCTTTACGCTCGTCTCGCGCGACTGCAATTTGAAACAGGCGCTGCGGCCTTGAGCGAGATGAACAGCTAGAGTTTTTTGCCCGAGACCATGCGCCACGTCTTCAAGCCTGAGCGCGGGTTAACGCCCTCGCCGTCCACAACAAATCCCTGCCGCTGATAAAAGCGACAGGCGCGATTGTTGTCGCAATTCACATCCAGATAGACGGCTTTGCTTGAGCGCGCACGCGCCTCATCCAGCAATTGGATCGCAAGGCCAGAGCCAAACTGCTCGGGTGCCACGGCCAGCTGATCGAGATGCCCGGTTTGGGGATCAATGGTGACAAAGCCCAGCAGGTCAGATCCGGCAATCGCACAAACTGTTTGCGCCCCGTTTGCGTGTAAGCCTTTGAGATGATCAACAAACCACGCCCGCCGCGCATCAAAATCAATCTGGGGCATGGTTGCGTGCCAACTGGTCACCCAAACATCAAGCAACGGTTCGTGCCATTCATCGCTAAAGGCAATCAGCTCGCGCGAGACGCTCATCTATCAGTCAGCTTCAACTCGATGCGACGATTGCGACGCAAAGCATCCTCAGACTCGCCCGTATCAATGGGCTGAAATTCGCCAAACCCTGCCGCCATCAAATGTTGGGGGCGCACATTGCGGCCCACCAAATATTGCACAACTGCAATGGCGCGCGCGCTCGACAATTCCCAATTGGTTTTGAACGCACCTTGAATGGGGCGCTTGTCGGTATGGCCATCAATACGCAAAATCCATGGAATTTCAGGGGGAATTTCACGCTCTAAATCGGCAATGGCGACGGCGAGCTTATCCAACTCCGCGCGGCCCTGCGGGTTCAGGCTCGCCTGCCCGCTGTCAAACAACACCTCAGATTCAAACACAAAGCGGTCGCCAACGGTGCGCACACCGGGACGATTGCCCAGAATTTCGCGCAAGCGGCCAAAGAAATCAGACCGATAGCGTGCAAGCTCTTGCACCTTTTGCGCAAGCGCCACATTCAGCCGCGAGCCCAAATCCGAAATCTGCGCTTGGCTTTCGCGATCACGCGATTCAGACGCCGACAGAGCGTCTTCAAGAGCGGCCAATTGGCGGCGCAACGCACTGATTTGCTGGTTTAAAATATCGACCTGCGAGGCAGCACGCGCCGACAATTGCTTTTCGGCATCCAAAACGCGCCCGCCCGCACCAGCACCCGCATCTAACATGCCCTGCAAACGTAGACGATCCCGTTCTGCGCTCTCCAAAGTGGCCGTCAAATTGGCAATGTTGGCCTGCAGATCTGCCTTGCCGGAGCGCTCTAGGGCCAGCAGCGACGTGAGCTGTTCAATCTGTTGATTCAATCGGTTAAGCACACTGTCTTTGCCAGCCATTTCGCGCGACAAAAAGAACTGCGCGAGCATGAACACAGACAGCAAAAAGATCATCACCAACAACATCGTCGAAAGCGCATCGACGAAGCCGGGCCAATAATCAAAGCCGCGATGAGCGCGACGAGAGCGCGAGAGCGCCATAGGTTATGCTCCCTTAGCGCGGTTCGGTTTCGCGGCTGATGCGTTCTAGCAAGCCTTTGATATCGCGTTGCTGATCTGCCTGTGCCTCAGCCCAAGTGCGGATCATCTGCTGCTCATTGCGCATGTGCTGCACAAGGCCCTGAATACCAGCCGCCAAGGTCGAGAGCGCCGCATGAGAGGCGCGCGAATTCATACCATCCATGCCGCTGCTCATCTTCTCCAACAAAGCATGGAGATCGGTTGGCACGCCATTCATGCCAAAGGGCGCATCCACCGCGTTAACGGATAGATTGTCTTCAAGCTCCGTAAAGAACCGATTTTGTGCTTGGCCTGCCTGCAAATCCAGAAAGCCCAGAACCAGCGAGCCGGCCAAACCAAACAAGGATGAGGTGAAAGAAATCGCCATGCCCGCAATTGGCGCGGCCAGACCATTTTTTAGATCGTCAAACATCACAGCAGCATCAGAGCCCGTCTGCATGGACTTGATGACATTGCCGATGGAACTCACCGTTTCCAACAGACCCCAAAACGTGCCCAGCAATCCCAGAAAGACAAGCAGCCCAATCAGATAGCGCGCAATTTCGCGCGTCTCGTCCAGCCGCGTTCCAATACCATCGAGCATGGCGCGCATGGTCAAAGCGGAGATGGATCGACCGGCAGCATCTTGTCCCAAAATACTGGCCATGGGGGCGAGCAGCACAGGCGAGCGCGTGGGTGCCGCTTCTGGGTCGCGCAGGCCGTTGACCCAGCGCACTTCGGGAAACAGACGCGCGACCTGCCGCAGCGTCATCACAATGCCGATCAACAGCACGCCAAGGATCAATCCGTTCAAGCCCGGATTGGCCAAGAAGGCGACAGCGATCTGGCGATAGAGGATGAGGGCGACAAATCCCACGAGGATGAGAAAAACCACCATCCTCACAAGGAAAATATTGGGAGAAGACAATCGTGTAAAATCGCGGTCAGCCGACATTGCGAAAATCCTGTCAGTTGCATGCGCAACAGGGAGTTATCGCCAAAGGTTAACGACTTCGTCGGGCAACCGCAATCCAAGCCAGCCAAAAGACAGAGTCCAATAGGCCTCGGATCATTTGGTCAGATGATTAGGTGTCAGGCCTTTTTGAGCACGGCAAACAACTGCCGCTGAATGGCCTCATTGCCGCAACAGACCGAGCCTGTGTCCAGCATCGCGTCGCCGCCATTCATGTCGCAAATATAGCCGCCTGCTTCGCGCACCAGCACTAGACCGGCTGCAATGTCCCAAGGCTTTAGGTCGCGTTCCCAATAGCCATCGAGTTTACCGGCAGCCACTAGTGCCAAATCAATCGAGGCAGCACCCATGCGGCGCACATTGCCAACACGCGCCATCACAGCGCCAAGCTCTGCCTTAAATTTTGGGTGTGTCTCAGCCTTGCCCAAATGGGGAATGCCGCAGCCAATCAGAGAGTCGGACAATTCGCGACGCGCAGCCACACGCAAGCGGCGGTTGTTCTGATAGGCGCCCTGGCCCTTCTCGGCCATAAACATGTCATCGGTAGCCGGGTTGTAGACAACGCCCGCCACAAGCTGCCCCTCGCGCTCCAGCGCGATGCTGACAGCAAAGATCGGTAGGCCGTGCAAAAAGTTGGTGGTTCCGTCCAGCGGATCGATAATCCAGCGATGGCTTTTGTCAGCGCCTTCAACCACGCCGCCCTCTTCCATCAGGAAGCCATAGCCGGGGCGGGCCTTGGACAATTCTTCAAAAATCACTTCCTCGGCCTTGCGGTCGGCGGCGGACACGAAGTCCCCCGGCCCCTTCATCGAGACCTGCAGGTTCTCAACCTCGCCCAAATCGCGCTTGAGGCCGCGTCCAGCCTTAATGGCGGCTGACGTCATCACATTCATCAGGGCAGAGCGGATCATGGGCAAATCGAACCAATTGGAGGATGCACTCATGTGCCCGGCCCGGCCGCCTACGTCAACCTTTAGCGCGCTTTGAGGGAAGCGGGCTTGCGTTAAGCCCCCGTTTCGCCCCATTTGTCCCTAACAAACAACGCGGCCCGACTCATATCGGATCGCCTCATCTGGATCGGACCCCGATGGCAGCCCCTGCGTCTCCTCAGCTTTACCTCATTACGCCCCCGCTCGACGATGCCGAGGCCTTTAGCGGGCCTTTTGAGGCAGCCTTGAGCGCCACCCCTATCGCTTGCGCCCTGATCAAGCTGGCCACGCCTGACGAGGGCACCGCCAAAAAGATCATTCGCGCCCTCTCCGCCATCGCCCGCGCCCACGACACAGCCCTGTTGGTCGAGGGAAGCCCACAGATGGCCGTGCGCGCCGATGCCGATGGTATTCACCTGCGTTGCCAGAGCGAGACGCTAGAGCGCGACCTTGATGAGGCCCTCCAAACCCTCAAGCCCGACCGCATCGTCGGCGCTGGCCTGCTCAAGTCCAAGCATGACTCGATGACCGCCGGCGAACGCGACATCGACTATCTAATGTTTGGTGAGCCCACAGCCGATGGCTATGTGCCACCCTTTGATCAGACATTAGAGCGTGTGACGTGGTGGGCTGAGATTTTCAATGTGCCGTGCGTCGCCTATGCCGGCGAGCTGGATCACGTCAAACAACTCGCCGATGCTGGCGCTGATTTTGTTGCCCTTGGCGATCTGGTCTGGGCGGATGCGCGCGGCCCTACTGCTGCTCTGGGCGAGGTGCATACCCTTTTGAAACGCAAGGCAAAAGCATGAGGCTCTGGGGCGCGCAGAGGATCTGTGTCGGTATAACTGCGCAAGTCTGCCTGCTCTCGCTTGTCTGTTTGCTCGCCCCTGTCTCTTTGCCGGCCCAAACCCTGCCACAGCCGCAAAAACCTAAAAAGCCAGCGCTTGTTCTGCCTGACCTTTCAAAATCAAATATCGATCCCAACAAAACATCCTATCTCGGGCCCAATATAAAACCCGATATCGCTTATGGCGCGTTCCAGCGTGGGCAATATGCCACCGCTCTGCGCGAAGCGATGAAACGGATTGATGCCGACAAAACCGATGCGCCGGCCATGACGCTGATGGGCGAACTCTACAAAGATGGCCTTGGCGTGCGCGCTGACATGTCCGAGGCGTTGCGCTGGTATCGTCTGGCCGCTGATCGCAATGACAGACAGGCGATCTTCGCGCTCGGCATGGCCTATCTGCAAGGCAAGGGCACGCAGGCTGACCGCACCAAAGCGCAACCGCTGCTAGAAAAAGCCGCCAATATGGGCCATGCGGGCGCGCTCTATAATCTGGGCCTACTCGCCATTGATGGCCAAACGCAAGATTACGCCAAGGCAGCCAATCTCTTTCAACGCTCTGCACAGGCTGGCGATTTAGATGCCGCCTATGCGCTGGCCATTGCTTATCGCGAGGGCCAAGGCGTTGAAGTGGATCATACCAAAGCGGCCCTATGGCTGCATCGCGCGGCAGCCGAGCATCACACAACCAGCGAGCTGGAATATGCCATTGTTCTGTTTAACGGCGATGGCGTTGCCAAAGACGAAGAAGGCGCTGTTCGGTATTTTCTGCGCGCCGCATCCAAAAACAACCCCATCGCCGCCAATCGTCTGGCCCGCATCTATGCCAGCGGGCGTGGTGTGAAAAAAGATATGATTGAAGCCATGAAATGGCACATTCTGGCGCGCGCCGCGGGCATCAAGGATGAATGGTTGGATTCACAACTCGCCACGATGAATGTGAAAGACAAACTCGCGGTGGAAGAAGCTGTCCGCAAGTTTATTGGGAATTAAAATCCGACGCTTAAAAATCTAGACATGAAAAAGGCCCCTGCTGCTTTCGCAACAAGGGCCTTATTTGGTTCAAACCTAAACTTTACTTCCCGAAGACTATTTGGGGTTATATTCGCCAGCTGCATAGCGCTTGGCCATTGTTGCCAATGACACTGGCTTAATCTTGCTTGCGTGGCCTGCTGTGCCAAACTGCTCAAGACGGGCTTGGCAAAGTTTGGTCATGGCTTCCATCGCAGGCTTCAAATATTTGCGCGGATCGAATTCACCTGGGTTTTCAGCCAAGATCTTGCGGATCTGGCCAGTCATTGCCATGCGATTGTCGGTGTCGATGTTGATCTTGCGCACACCATGCTTGATGCCGCGCTGAATTTCTTCAACTGGCACGCCCCAAGTCTGCGGCATCTTGCCGCCGTATTGGTTGATGATGTCCTGCAAATCCTGCGGAACTGATGACGAACCATGCATCACGAGATGCAGGTTTGGCATTTTGTTATGGATCTCTTCGATCACATTCATTGCCAAAATATCGCCGTCTGGCTTGCGCGAAAATTTGTAAGCGCCATGCGATGTGCCCATGGCGATGGCGAGCGCATCGACCTTGGTTTCGCGCACGAATTTCAGCGCCTCGTCAGGATTGGTCAGCAATTGGTCATGCGAGAGCTTGCCCTCTGCGCCGTGACCATCTTCCTTATCGCCCATGCCGGTCTCGAGAGAACCCAGAACACCGAGCTCGCCTTCAACCGAGACGCCAGCCCAATGCGAGAAGTTCACAACAGCCTTGGTCACGCCGACGTTGTAATCCCAATCCGCAGGGGTTGCGCCATCGCCCTTGAGCGAACCATCCATCATCACCGAAGTGAAGTTCGACTGAATTGCGGTCATGCAGGTGGCTTCGTTGTTGCCGTGATCGAGATGCACGCAAACCGGGATGTGTGGGTAAAGCTCAACCACCGCATCCATCATCTTGGTCAGCATCACGTCGTTGGCATAAGACCGCGCGCCGCGCGAAGCCTGAATAATGACAGGCGCATCAACCTTGTCAGCCGCCGTCATAATCGCCAGCGCCTGCTCCATGTTGTTGATATTAAAAGCAGGAACGCCGTAGGAATATTCTGCGGCGTGGTCGAGAAGCTGTCGAAGTGTAATGCGTGCCATGTTCGTCTCCCGTAAATTTATCAGGCGGCAGAAGGCCGCGCCTGTTTGCTATTTGGTTCTGAGCGCCTCAACGCCTGGCAGAGCTTTGCCTTCCATCCACTCAAGGAAAGCACCGCCGGCTGTTGAAATATAAGTGAAATGCTGGGCGACATGGGCCTGATTGAGCGCCGACACCGTGTCGCCACCACCCGCCAAAGTCATCAATTGACCCGCATCCGTCAGATCGGCTGCTACACGCGCCACCGCATTGGTGCCAGCATCAAACGGCTGCATCTCAAAAGCGCCAAATGGACCGTTCCAAACAAGTGTCGCGCAACGCTTCAACACGTCTTCAATATGAACAACGGAGCGCGGCCCAATGTCGAGCATCATATCGTCTTCGCCAATATGATCGACGCCCACCACATGGGATGGC
>CAIUDK010000211.1 GCA_903897875.1 uncultured Hyphomicrobiales bacterium | reverse complement strand
CGGCATTCAGATCATCAATGAGCTGATTATTAAGTGCGTTGAGCGCCTCAGGACGATTGAGCCTGATGAGGGCTGTCGACCCCAATTCCTCAAACACTATTGTCTTGAATTCCATAGAAACCGCCCGAAAAGAGTTGGAAGTGATCTTTGAATCAATCTCTTCCAACTCCATAGCGGATTTTATAAGCCTTCGAATAGAGCCGTAGACAGATAACGCTCAGCAAATGAAGGTATGATAACGACAATATTCTTGCCTTCCATCCCAGCGCGGCTCCCAACTTCAATGGCAGCTGCGATTGAGGCACCTGATGAAATCCCAATCGGAATCCCTTCAATACGGGCTACAAGGCGGGCCGTATCAAAGGCGGTTTGGTTTCCCACAGTGACAGTTTCATCAATAATGGATCGGTCTAGAATGCCAGGCACAAACCCCGCACCAATGCCTTGGATTTTATGAGGTCCAGGCTGACCGCCCGACAGCACGGGTGAATCTTCAGGCTCTACTGCCACGATACGCACCGATGGCTTGTAGGCCTTCAGGACTTGGCCGATACCAGTGATAGTCCCGCCCGTACCCACGCCCGATACAATGACATCGACCTGCCCTGCCGTGTCATTCCAAATTTCTTCGGCGGTTGTCCTGCGATGAATCTCTGGATTGGCGGGGTTTTCAAATTGTTGCGGCATTACAGCGTTTGGATTTGATTGAAGGAGCTCCTGAGCTTTCGCAATGGCACCCTTCATGCCCTGAGCGGCAGGGGTCAAGACAAGCTCTGCGCCTAGCAGCGCCAGCATCTTGCGTCTTTCGATCGACATAGACTCTGGCATAACGAGGATCAGCCGGTAGCCCCTTGCAGCCGCCACGAATGCCAAAGCGATGCCAGTATTTCCAGAAGTTGGCTCTATCAGGGTTGTTTTACCTGGGCTGATCCTGCCCGACGCCTCAAGGCTATCAACCATCGCCACGCCGATTCGGTCTTTAACGCTGGAGATGGGATTAAAAAATTCAAGTTTAGCCAGAAGGTTAGCTTTAACGCCGCGATCTTTTCCGATCCGGTTCAGCTTCACTAGGGGCGTATCCCCAATCGTGTCCGTTATGGACTCATAAATCCGACCACGGCCGGGCTTGCGCTCACCTGTCCCACTAAAGCTCGTCATCATCATCTCCCAAGCGTCGATTTATCACGCGTCGATTTTTTAGTTTTAGCTATTTTCCATATGAATGTCGATTTTATAAAAAATTACATTATTTATATGTTGAAATCCCCACCCGCGACGCGACCCTTTCCAGCAACTTCCGCGGCCTGGCAAAGATCCTCAATAGTGACGACATCAAGAGCCGCTAAAAAGCCAGCGCCAGCCACTTCAATGCGAGGCATGACGACCTCTTCAAGAAGGCCCGATGTTGTCTTGTTTGAATCCGAATGCCCTTGACCCGTTAATGAGGCACGAACCACGTCCCCAACGCTAATGCGGCGTCGCTCGCGCGCAAGTTCATAGCCACCCTTGGGTCCGCGAACGCCCTTGAGGACATGCGCGCGAACAAGGTCTTGTAAAAGTGTTTCAAGATGACGAGGCGGCAGATCATGCCGGGCAGCTAAAGATTTGGCTGCAACTGGCGTAGGTCGCGCATGAATAGCAACGTCGACCACTGCAGCGATGGCCAATAATGTTCGCCGAGGAAGAAGAACCATTGCACTCTTCATAACTTAACACTCACACCAGTCGAACCGAAGCCGTCTGCACCACGATCACTTGCGTGAAGGGAGGCCACTTCATTGAGTGTAATTGATACCACAGGGGCAACAACCATTTGCGCGATGCGTGTCCCACGCTCAATTACGAACGGCACGGCACCATGATTGATCAGCACGACACAAATCTCACCGCGATAATCGGAATCGATCGTGCCCGGGGAATTCAAAACCGTCACGCCATTCTTTGCAGCGAGTCCCGACCGCGGTCGAATTTGCGCCTCTAGGCCGACGGGCAATTCAATAGCAATGCCGGTCGGAACCATTATCCAGCTGCCCGGCTCAATCACCAATTGCGATTGAGCTGGAATAGCAGCGATAAGATCAAGCCCGGCAGCACCCAAGCTCTCATATTTTGGAAGTGGCAATCCCTCGCCATGAGGAAAACGGCGCATGGAGACAGCTACGCTCATTTTTTATCTCCATGATCAAATGAGCCGATAACATCGACTAAGCGCGAAGCAATTTCACTCTTTCGCATTTTAGGCCAAGATTCAGTACCTGAGCGCTGAATGATATGAACAGTGTTTAAGTCCCCACCGAGAACCCCGCTCTCAGCACTCACGTCGTTAGCAACGATTATATCGCAACCTTTTGAATCGAGCTTACGTCGGCCGTAATCAAGCACCTGCGTTGTCTCAGCAGCAAAACCAATCACTAGTTTAGGACGTTTTGATCCTGCGCTGGCGACAGACGCTAGGATGTCTTTGTTTTCAACAAGAGCAAGGGAGGCAACGACGCCGGCAGACTTTTTAATTTTTGTATCCGCCAAAGTCTCTGGTCGCCAATCAGCTACGGCAGCAGCACCTATGAATACATCTGCTGGTAAAGAGCCATGCACGGCATCGTACATTTGCGCCGCAGTCTCAACATGAATGACACGCACCCCCGTAGGGTCTTGGATATCAACTGGCCCGCTAACCAGAACAACCTCTGCACCGGCCGCCGCCGCCGCCGCCGCTATTGCATGCCCCTGTTTTCCCGATGATTGATTGGTCAGGTAACGAACAGGATCTATTGGCTCGCGTGTTGGTCCAGATGTCACAAGAATTTTGAGCCCCTTCAGGGAACCCGGTGATAGCGACGTGATGGCTGGGGCGCTGAGTGCATTTTCAATAGCCAACAAAATTTCCGATGGTTCACTCATTCGCCCAGAACCGAATTCGCCACAGGCCATATCGCCCGCATTGGGGCCAACAAAGAGATAACCATCTGCCTTAAGTGTGGAAATATTTCTCTGCGTTGCAGGATGGTCCCACATCCGAACATTCATTGTAGGCGCAACAAGAACTTTCTTGTCTGTTGCAAGAAGAACAGTGGACGCTAGATCATTGGCCAATCCATGTGCTGCCTTTGCAAGCAGATCAGCTGTTGCGGGTGCCACAACAACAAGATCAGCGTCGCGTGAAAGTTGGATATGACCAATATCCGCTTCATCAGTAAGTGAAAAAAGATCTTCGTAAACCTTATCGCCACTCAGGCTTGATGCTGACAGGGGCGTGACAAAATTCTTGCCCGCAGCAGTCAGGATCACACGTACGGAAATCTCACGTTCGCGAAGCCGTCGAATGAGCTCAAGCGATTTATAGGCGGCAATTCCACCACCGATGATTAAGAGAACGCGTTTCTTCCCAGCCATCTTTTCATCACTCAACATTAAAACGAGCCGCGAGACTAATATAAGAAAACAGCAGCCCCAATCAGTCCTGCTATTACCCAAAGAGCGAGGCTGGACCATCGTGAACGACGCGCCTCTGCACGTCCAATCCCATCCAGCGATCTGTCAGACAGATCCCATCCATTGGCCATGGCTTCATCAAGCCGTGCAAGGACACGATCTGCTCGCTCCAGCATCACTGGTCCGTGGCGCAGGAGTTTTCCTAACGCACTGAGCCCGCGCTCAGCATCGCGAAGGCGACCTAGAGGCCCCAAATTGTCTTCAACCCAGCTGCGAACAATCGGCTCAGACGTTGCCCACATGTTCAGTTTTGGATCGAGCGTGCGAGCAACACCTTCAACCACCACCATGGTCTTTTGCAAAAGCACCAATTCTGTTCGTGTTCGCATCTCAAACAATGCAGTGATCTCGAATAACAACGTCAGCAGCTTTGCCATGGAAATTTCATCGGCGGTCCGTGAATGAATAGGCTCACCAATGGCGCGAATGGCTTGCGTGAAATCTTCGACACGATAATTGTCGGGCACATAGCCCGCTTCGAAGTGCACTTCGGCAACATGGCGATAATTGCGTGTGATGAAACCAAACAAAATCTCTGCAAGAAAACGTTGTTCTTTGGGCCCAAGGCGACCCATGATTCCAAAGTCAACGGCAACTAGGCGTCCTTTGGGATCAACAAACAAATTTCCTTGATGCATATCGGCATGAAAAAAGCCATCGCGCACGGCGTGGCGCAAAAAGGATTGGATGACGGTTTGTCCGAGTGCGACAAGATCAAAGCCTTTTTCACGTAGCGCTTTGACATCCGACAAAGGTATGCCGTCGATCCATTCAAGCGTGAGGACATCACGCGTTGTACGATCCCAATCAATGCTCGGCACACGGAAATCCGTGTCATCCTTTGTATTCTCTGCATATTCCGATGCCGCGGCAGCTTCTAGGCGGAAGTCCATTTCCATGCGAACGCTACGCGCAAGCGTTTCAACGACTTCAATCATCTTGAGGCGGCGCGCTTCTGGGAAATGTTTTTCTGCAAATCGAGCTGCGAAGAACATGTCACTCAGGTCGCGAGCAAAGCGTTGTTCTACACCCGGACGCAGAACTTTCACCGCAACCCAATGTCCACCATGCTCGTCTTTCAGTTGAGCCTTGTGAACCTGTGCGATTGAGGCTGCGGCAACAGGCGGGCCAAATTCGACAAAAATATCTTCTACAGGCTTGCCCAAGGCGCGACCGACAATTCCGGCTGCAATCTTGAGCGGAAAAGGAGCCATGCGATCTTGAAGAGATTCGAGCTCAAGAACCACTTTGGGCCCAACAACATCAGCCCGTGTTGCCAGAAATTGTCCAAGCTTCACATAGGATGGACCAAGCTTAGTGATCGCGATTGCCAAGCGGCTCTCGCCGGTTGTTAATTTACGACGCGCGATTAATTTTGCGACGACGAGTCCGAGCCGAGCATCGGCGGGCAGAAGTGTTGCATCAACGTCAGAAAAGACACCTTCACGAGCCAACACAAAGCCCGCGCGCGCCAATCTCATCAAATGGAAGAAAGAGGTGATCATACGGAAAACAGCCTCACAACTTCCAACCGGAATGGATAGCAACAATGTTGCCAGTCAGCGAAGTATAGCTTGCGCGCTGAAATCCGGCCTCTTCAATCATGCTCTGGAAACGCTCTGGGTTTGGAAACTTCCGGATCGATTCGACGAGATATCGATAAGGTTGTCCATCCCCAGTGATGACCTTTCCAAAGGCTGGAATGGCGGAGAAGGAATAGGCCTCATAAACCTTATCCATGATCGGAATATCGACTTCTGAAAACTCTAAACAAAGAAACCGCCCGCCCCGTTTCAGAACGCGGTAGGCCTCAGAGAGAGCCTTATCGATTCGGGGCACGTTTCTGATCCCGAATGCAATTGTGTAGGCGTCGAATTGGCCAGCCTCGAAAGGCAGCTCTTCCGCATTGGCTTCAACAAAGGCAATGTCATGAAAGCCACGTTGAGTGGCACGCTCTTGCCCCACAGCCAGCATGTTAGGATTAATATCGAGAACGGTAACATCGGCCGAGGGCGCAAGCTCGGCAATTCGAAAGGCAACGTCGCCTGTGCCGCCTGCTACATCAAGGTGTTTGAAAACACCGCTGCGTTGCGGCTTGACCATACCAACGAGTACGTCTTTCCAAGCCCGATGAAGGCCCAAAGACATGACATCGTTCATAATATCATAGCGAGACGCGACCTTTCGGAAGACATCATCGACAAGGTCTTGTTTTTCCCCGAGCCGAACGGACGAAAAGCCAAAATGGCTTTCTTCATCGGCGGGGCCAGATATGTGATCGTTTAGGCGAGACATGGGTAGCTCCGGAAGCGCGAGGACCATAGCGCAGCCCCTTCTTCAAGGCTATGTAAATGAAAAGGGAGCGTTTTGCATCGTCATGCCAGAATTACCTGAGGTTGAAACCGTTCGACGGGGCTTAGAGCCCGCAATGGTTGGAAAAAAGATTGAACGGGTAGAACAGCGCCGCCCTAATTTGCGTTTCCCGTTCCCTGATAATTTCCCTGAACGGCTGCAGGGTCGCCAGATTCTTGGGCTTGGCCGGCGCGCAAAATATGTATTGGCAGATCTCGATGATGGGCAGGTCCTTGTCATGCATCTTGGCATGAGCGGGTCATTTCGTATTGAGGATCATTCCCCGGGCCAGTTCCATCATGCGCGGAACAAGGATGCCACCCACGACCATGTGACACTCACCCTGACGGGCAATACACAGATTGTCTACAATGATCCGCGCCGCTTTGGCTTCATGTTGCTTCTCCCCCGCGCTGAATTGCAGGACCATAAACTTTTCGCAGCTATGGGCATTGAGCCCCTAGGGAATGAATTGGATGGTCCAAAAATTTCTGCTCTTTTTGCTGGCCGAAAGACGCCACTAAAGGCAGCGCTTCTCGATCAGACACTGATTGCAGGCCTTGGTAATATTTATGTCTGCGAAGCCCTGTTTCGCGCGGGCCTGTCTCCTACCCGCCTTTCGGGAACATTGGACGGGCGCACGGCACGCGCTCGGGGGCGCTCAGAGCTGTTGGCTGAGTCAATAAAGATTGTTTTGATTGATGCGATCGCAGCTGGTGGTTCTAGCCTACGCGATCATCGTCAAACCGATGGTTCGTTGGGATATTTTCAGCACGCCTTCCGCGTTTATGGCCGTGAAGGTGAGGCCTGTACGTCCGGTTGTGGGCAGACAATTCGTAGAATTGTTCAATCAGGACGGTCGACTTTTTATTGCGCCAAGTGTCAGAAATAATTTTGGTGTCAGAAATAGTTTTGGCCACCATTTATAAAATGGTGGCCAAAACAGTCTCGAAAAATATGTCTTAAACGATGATCTTTGTGCCGATACCAGGTGGAAAGATTTCTTCCACTTTGGCGTGACGATGCGCAATACCTTGCTGATAAGTATAAAGCAGCAATTGCTCAAACGTCGCGCGGTTTTCTTCCACACCGAAGGGGAATGTATCGCCACCCATCAGGTCACGCATCTTGCGAGCATAGGTTGGCAACCAAGGAAGCGGATAGCGTGAGACAGCTGGATCAAACAAACGCTCAAGGCTTCGACGTTTAGATTCTTCAAAAGCGTTGAGAAGATTGCGTGCAATCCATGGGTTTTCATCAAACAGATGACGCTGCATGGCGATGATATGCATGATCGGCCAGACTTTCGTCTTGGCGTAATAATCCATTTCCATTTCCATGAAGTCAGGAAACATCCGAACGATGTCTGGATTTCCCTCGAGGAAGCAGGTTGGTGGACGTGCAATGATCGCGCAATCAATCTCACCAGAAGCAAGCATTTCGCTGAGCGACTTGTCTGAAACGCGAGTTAGCTTCACGCCTTCAGGCAGGCTGAGCTCTACCTTCTCAATTCGACCAGGAGCGTTAGCGCCGGCTTGATACCAATGCACATCCTGAAGTTTGACGCCGACTTCGTTGTGCAGCCATCCGCGCATATAAACTGCAGCAGAATGCGCCCATTCTGGCGATCCAACGCGCTTGCCCTTGAGATCTTCCGGCGTCTTGATGCCGCTCTTCTTGTTGACGTAGAACGCGCCAAAGCGGAACAAACGTGAGCAGATGACAGGAAGCCCGATGATATCTGGCTTGTCGCGTGTGATCTGAGCGCTGAACTTAGCGCAGGACAATTCCGTGACATCAAATTCACGATTGAATGTGAAGCGCGCGAAAATCTCATGGTGACCTAGGTTGAGCCAGTTATGGTCAATCCCTTCAGCCTGAACAACGCCAGTGCGGAAGTCACGAAAATGGTCGTAATCAGTTGTTGCAATGCTGAGCTTAACGCGGCTCATGATGCCTCCTCCTATTTTTTTGAACTCTATCTTCACTATTCCGCCGGCGTAGAAAAATCTAGCCGGCAAAATAGTGAAACATTAGCCTTCGATTTCGAGTCGTAGCATTTCGAGCTCGAGCCAAGCCTGTTCGGCCTTAGCAAGATCTGCGATTATCCCTTTAAGTTGGGTCGAGAGCTTATTAAATTGAGCTGGCTCGCGGTCATAAATCGCAGGATCCGCGAGCTTGGTTTCAAGCTGAGACTTGGTCAGTTCAAGCTTTTCCATTTCCTTTGGCAGGCTTTCAAGCGCGAACTTTTCCTTAAAAGATAGGCGACGCTTCCCATTTTGGGCAGGCGTTGGTGCGGTTGTTTGTTTATCCGCAGCCTTAACTTCTGGCACTTCCTCGACTTTGCGCGCGCCAATCGGAGCGCCACGTTGGATCAACATGTCGGAATAGCCGCCGGCGTATTGACCCCAGACGCCCTCGCCTTCGCTGACGAGGATTGATGTTGCCACCCGGTCCAGAAAATCACGATCATGGCTGACCACCAAAACGGTGCCCGCGTAATCGGAGATCATTTCTTGCAGCAGATCCAAGGTTTCAAGATCAAGGTCGTTGGTGGGCTCATCGAGGACCAGAAGACTGGATGGTAGGGACAGTGCGCGCGCTAGCATCAAACGGCGCCTCTCACCCCCTGATAGCCTTGAAATGGGCGTCCGAGCCTGCTCAGGGGCAAAGAGAAAGTCCTTCATATAGCTGATGACGTGCTTCTTCTGCCCGTTGATCTCGATCCATTCCCGGCCCGAGGCTAGGAAATCCTGAAGGGTCACATCACCCTTGGTCTCAAGAATCTGATCCAGTGAGCCCACCTCAAGGGTTTGGGCAAGTTTCACTGTGCCTGAATCAGGCTCCATAGCACCCGTGATGAGGCGAATGAGGGTTGTCTTGCCAGCGCCGTTTGCTCCAACGATACCCAAGCGGTCGCCACGCACGATGCGCGCCGAGAAATCTTGAATAATCGTCCGATCACCAAAGCTCTTGGAAATGTTTTTGGCTTCGATAACGAGCGCACCGGCGAATTTGCCTTCTGTTGCCTCAAGCTTGACCGAGCCCATGGCTTTGCGTGCATCACGAAATTCGCTCCGCATTTCAGCCAACCGGGCCACACGGCCGACATTTCGCTTGCGGCGTCCCGACACGCCGTGCCGGATCCAGTGTTCTTCATTATTGATCTGGCGGGCCAGCTTATGGCGGTCCAACTCTTCTTTTTCGAGAATTTCGTCGCGCCAAGCTTCAAAATCACCAAAACCTTTGTCGAGACGCTGTGTAATGCCACGGTCCAGCCAGAGCGTTGCTTTTGAGAGGGATTGAAGAAATCGTCGATCATGGCTGATCAAGACAAGTGCTGACCGCATACTGGCCAATTCTTGCTCTAGCCATTCGATTGTAGGGAGATCCAAATGGTTGGTCGGCTCATCTAACATTAAAATGTCAGGCTGAGCTGCCAGAACGCGGGCCAGCGCCGCACGGCGAATTTCTCCACCTGACATAACGGCAGGGTCTTCTTCCCCCGTTAAACCAAGCTGGTCGAGAAGATAGGGAGCCATATAATTGTCAGGCCCAAGCCCAGCCTCCACATAGTCCATCACGCGCTTAAAGCCCGATAGGTCGGGTTCTTGGGGCAGATAGCGCAGGACAGCACCGGGCTGCAAGAAACGCTCGCCCTTGTCAGCCTCAAGCTCGGCAGCGGCTATTTTAAGAAGGGTCGATTTACCCGACCCATTGCGCCCGACAAGGCAGAGGCGTTCCCCAGGGGAAACTGTCAAGCTAGCGCCGTCCAGAAGTGGCTTCCCACCTATCGTGAGCCGAATGTCTTTAAGATAAAGGAGAGGCGGTGCCATTAATGTCCTGTTCAGGGGTCTGGAATTACCAATTCGAGATGAGCTTGTGCCGTGGTTGGACGCCATTGCCAAGATAATGCTTTGCTCCTGCGCAGGTTTAAGATGACACGACCGGATGTGACCGAGTCTTTTGCTCAACTCAAAATTCATCGCAAGAGAATAGACGATTATAGCATTCTGGATCTTTTCCATAGTGATCCTGAGCGATTCCAAAAATTTCATCTGCGCCTTGATGACCTCCTTTTTGATTTTTCGAAGCACAAGCTTGATGAAAGCACGTTCTCCAGCCTGCTAGGCTTAGTGAGTGCTGCCAAACTTGATGAGAATCGTTCTGCCTTTTTTAGCGGAGCAAAAGTCAACACAACTGAAAAGCGCCCAGCGCTTCATATGGCCTTGCGAAACCTGACAGACGAGCCCATCTTTGCTGATGGTGTGGATGTCATGCCAGATGTAAGGACAGAGCGTGCGCGCGTTGATGCATTTTCATCTGCCATTCGCGATGGTCAATTGCGCGGATCAACGGGCTTGCCTTTCAAGTCGATCATCAACATCGGTATCGGTGGCTCAGATTTGGGTCCGGCAATGGCGGTGCGTGCGCTCACACCATTCGGTCGCCCAGATTTACGGATGTATTTTGTCTCGAATGTCGATGGTGCCGATTTAGGCGATACACTCAAAGGTGTCGACCTTGCCACTACATTGTTCATTATATCCTCAAAAACTTTCTCCACTCAGGAGACTATGGCCAATGCACGTGCTGCACGCGCCTTTGTTGTGGACGCGCTGGGCGAGAAGGCCATCGCCGATCATTTTTGTGCGGTCTCTACCAAACTAGATCTCGTCGCACAATTTGGTATTCAGCGTGAACGTACGTTTGGGTTTTGGAATTGGATAGGTGGTCGCTATTCAATCTGGTCTGCGATTGGGTTAGCGATCAACATCGCAATTGGCCCCGATAATTTCCGTGCATTTTTATCCGGTGCTCAAGATGTGGATCGACATTTTCAGACAGCGCCGTTGGAAAAAAACATTCCAGTTGTGATGGCTGCATTGGATATTTGGTCACGCAATATTTGCGGCTGTCAGTCACGTGCCGTTATTCCATATGACCAACGATTGGCACGCTTTCCAGCCTATCTTCAACAATTGGAAATGGAGTCGAACGGGAAATCTGTGACACAATCTGGCGATCCTGTTGGCGCAGAAACCTCAGCTGTTATCTGGGGTGAACCCGGCACAAACGGCCAGCATGCGTTTTTCCAAATGTTGCATCAGGGTACAGATATCATCCCCGTTGATTTCTTGATTGCTGCTGAACCAATGGATGCTGATCCAGCGCAACACGAACTCCTGTTTGCAAATTGCATGGCACAAAGCGATGCTCTTATGCGTGGCCGATCAATTCAGGAAGCGCGCAGCACATTGGAGCGCGCAGGGCTGCCGCCATCCGAAGTTCAACGTCTAGCGCCACACAAAACGTTTCCGGGCAGCCGACCATCAAGCACCTTTATCTACCGTGCACTGACGCCTCATACATTGGGCCGTTTGATTGCGCTCTTTGAACACAAAGTTTTTGTCCAAAGTGTCGTATGGAATATCAATCCCTTTGATCAATGGGGCGTTGAGCTTGGTAAAGAGCTTTGCGGCGATTTAGCGCCCATCGTTGCAGATACAACGAAGTCCCTTGCAGGCCTCAATGAATCCACAGCGGGACTGATTGATTTTCGCCGACAGCTTATTTCGTCAGCTGATTGAGTTTTTTCTTGCCAAACTCAGACACAGAATTTCGTCCAATTGTTTCTGCGTGAAGGGTTTGTTCAAAATTAAGGCTGGCGTAAAACCCGGTAAAGTGAAATGGCCGGTCGCAATGATAATGGCGATGGTGGGGAAGCCTGCATTGACGAGCTGAGCCAGTTCCAAACCCGTCATGCCCGTCATCGTTTGATCGGTCAAAAGCACATCAACGTCAGAATCTTCCTGCAATTTTTCAAGCGCATCAGAAGCTGAGAGAGCTTTGCGGACTGAGTGACCCATATCCATAAGCATGTCGACTGTGCCCATCAGAACCAATGGGTCATCGTCGACAACAAGAACACGAAGAGGCTGCATAGGCCAAGAACAGGCTATGGAGGTAATTGTTCCAGTCAAATATTGGAGCAGAGCAGAAAAAAGCGTTTGATTATTCGTCTTCGCCGAATCGGTTTGCAACCAGCTCGGCAATGGCATTCACTGCCTGCTCAGCCTCAGGACCGTCGGCTGCAACGAAAATTGTTGAACCAATTCCTGCGCCCAAGGTCAAAATACCCATAATTGAGGTGCCGCCGACGATATCGCCACAGCGAGACACGCGGATTTCGGCATTAAAGGTCTCTACGCACTGGACAAATTTAGCGGTTGCGCGGGCATGCAGCCCCTTTTTGTTCACGATCAGCAATTGACGGACGAACTCACCGGTAGCCTCAGGCTTGCCTGGCTCGTCACAAGAATCACAAGGTTCAATGTCCACGCGTTACTTCCCGCTCAAAATTCGGCTGGCCACCGAAATATATTTCCTGCCCGCATCTTGAGCCTGAATGACCGCTTGTTCAAGGCTGGCATTTTCGCGGATGGTTGCAAGCTTAATGAGCATGGGAAGATTAATGCCGGCAACAACGTCGACATTGGCGCCATTCATCACTGAAATAGCTAAGTTTGAAGGCGTTCCCCCAAACATATCGGTGAGAACGACCACGCCTTTGCCTGTGTCGACAGCTTTCACAGCGGCCACAATATCCTTGCGCCTCTGCTCCATATCGTCTTCGGGACCAATCATAATTGTTTCGATCTGCTTTTGCGGACCAACAACATGTTCAAGCGCGGCACGAAATTCCGTCGCAAGATGTCCGTGAGTTACAAGGACCATACCAATCATCGGACAGATTCGCCCTTGCTGTAGCACTCAATGACGTTTGGGTTCCTTATGAACCCAAAAATTTCGAGGGCCATTTTGTGCAATGCAATGGAATAAGCAAGCGAAATGCGTATCCATTTTCACAGCTGACGTAGAAATCTAATCACTTTTGAGGCCGCTTGGGCAAGGGGGGTGCCTTCAGCCAACATAAGTCTTGGCAGTTTTACCCCCTCAATAATCGCGATCATGTCTTCGGGGGCCGGCAATCTGGGGATTAGGGCTGGATTGGTGAGATCAACCACGGCAGCAATGACGCCCGCAGGCTCGGACTTCACGCTTATAATAGCGTGACCCCGGTCCTCAATCTGGTCGGAGATGGCTGGATGCGCCTTAGCTATCAGACGACCACTCGCGCAGCTCACAATAACGCGATCATCACTGATCAGGGCTGCAAAGGTCGCTCGACCATTTGCGGCTTCCAAAATCGATAGAGCCAACTGGCTCTTGCCGGCTCCAGAGGAACCGCGGATCAGGACCGCTTTTGACCCCCAAAGAATGGCTGTGGCGTGGAGCGAGGCCAAGATATCCCCTGTGTCAGATCAAGACGAAGGTAGCCAGACAACGAAACGTGCCCCGGCTATTTGTCCTTCTGTACCATGAGCGATGCGGTTCAGCGCCCAGATTTTTCCGCCATGTGCTTCAATAATCTGGCGAGAAATGGAAAGGCCCAGTCCTGAATTTTGGCCAAAACCCTGTTCAGGTCTGTCGGTGTAGAAGCGCTCAAAGATACGCTCAAAGGCGTGTGCAGGAATGCCTGGTCCGTCATCATCGACAATGATTTCAATACCGTCTTCGACATGCCCAGTCCGGCCCGTATTTTTAGCACGGCGCAAATTCACCCGAACTTCGCTGCCGTCATTTGAAAACGAGCGTGCATTATCGATAAGGTTATTGATGACCTGGCCGAGCCGTGAATCATGACCGGTGGTGATATAGCCATCCGCCCCGCGGCCCGTTGTGGCCGATGGAGCAATCTCGAGGCTGACTGAAACATGGTCGTCACGTTTGACTTCATTGGCCACTGATACAACAGCGCTCTGGCTAGGAACCATGAAAACTTCAGCACGTTTTCTCCGTTTAACCTATTCGCCCACCAACCGGGGCAGTCGATGCAAATTTGCCTCAGTGAGGTGTAAAGCGTGGCGGCGGTCGCCAATGGCGATGCGGACCTGTTGCAAGGCAAGACTGAGCG
>CAIUDK010000210.1 GCA_903897875.1 uncultured Hyphomicrobiales bacterium | reverse complement strand
TGTTGCTAGAACATCATCCAATAACAAAACCCGCTCACCATGCAGAACTGCATCCTGGTGGATCTCCAAGGTATCAACGCCATACTCAAGTCCATAGGACTCACTATGTGTCAGATAAGGAAGCTTTCCTGATTTACGGATAGGAACAAAGCCCTTTCCGGCGTATCCAGCAACAGCAGCCGCCAAGATAAATCCACGCGCTTCAATTCCCGCGACCACATCAAAGCTTTCAGAATATGCAGCAATCGCTTCCACAACCGAAGCAAATGCCTCGGCATCCTTAAGCATCGGAGTCACATCTTTAAAGGTAATTCCCGGCTGAGGAAAATCAGGCACTATTCGTATCAACGAAAGCGCGTCAGCCAAGGATGAGTTCATGCCATGAGTTTACTAAGCCTTTTTGTATCCCGGCGGACACTTGGGGTTGACCCCAGAGACCTTCTTTACGATTTTTCCCTTCACGCAATTGAAAACAATGATTTTTCGTGGAGCCGTTGGCCTCACCTGCGAGACATCCGTCGAAGGCGACGTAGGAACCGTGGGCGTCGGTGATGCTGACGGTGCGGCAGCGGAATTGAATAATTTTAGTTTGATGGTTGGGGCAGAGAAATGAAAACCTGATGCTTGGAAATAATAGAAATCATCTTTCAGATTAGCGCTGGTCGCCACAGTCTGCTCAACACCATCTGATGAGGTTACTGAAACCGTTGCCTTAACTGGGGCATCCGAGAGGTTAAAAATGCAGCGAGCTGTATCAGCTCTGATCTGCAAGGAATATAGTCCCTGGAATTCACTTCCATCGGTTGTGAAATGTGGTGCCGCTACTTGGTAAGTCAATGATTGATCGGCGCTGTTATACGCCGGAGGGCCTGACATATACGAAGTTGCATTCGTATTAACAAATCCAGCAATTCCATTATTTCCACTGGCCATCGCGGTTTGCACCAAACATTTGAGAGCTTGATCTCCAGCTGAAGCAACGGCTTGGTCTTTTGTTATATTTCGAACAGACCACACAGTTGGCATCGCCGCGGCTTTATTATTCAAAAAGGGAAGCCAGTCTAGAAAGCCGTTATAGGTGTATGTGCCACGGACCGGAGCAAATGTTGCAATAAAAGGTTTTGAGTATTTTTGTAAAGCCTCAATTGACTGAACGCCCCAGGAATCTTGAAGTAACTTTGCCGGTGCGGCATTCGTGGAAACAACGCCAATGGCTTCTGGAACTTGGCTCGGTTTTCCACTTATTTCAACCACATAGTTACGGTTTCCAACATCTTTGCTAACGATAGTTCCGCCGGTAAGCCGGCCGTGTAGCCATCCATAAAAGGTTTGGTTAAGCCGCAGCGTTAATGAAAAATTTACATCCTTCGGCAGCGAGACAGTTTTTCCACATATTCCGATTTCCATAACGGTACATTCAGGATTGCGGTAAGTTGCCGGCCAATCCATTCCAGAGGAAGTCATCTGAGCTATTCGGGGTGTGTAATTTCCTTTCACAAGTTGAACCGCGCTTATCGATGCTAGAAATAGTGGATCTGAATACGATCCAGATCCGTCAGTGTTATGTGTGAATCTATTGATAACGTAAACACTTATCACGTAATCATTCGTTCCTGCGCTATTTATGATTTTTGGAAATTGCACAACGCTTGGCGTACTTCCATTTGGTGCCTGCGCATCAGGATTACCTTTGAAGACCAACTCTTGCGCTGCAGGGAAATACCTTTGGTTGGTGTAGTTAATTTTTTCACCCGAATTTGAAGTTGCAACCACATCCTGAATACAATTTTTTTCGTTTGCGTCATGGCAAAAATCTAGATTTGCAATCATTGATACTTGATGACCCATGCATTCCGCTTCGCTTTTACATAGGGGAGTTGACGAATTAGCGGGGACATCTTCCCGATTGAGGTATGAGGGAGATTCTCCAGCGAGATTTCCGAAGTCTCCAAAAACGGCTCCCATAGTTGAACCTGTAGCGAGGCCCGGATTGTCTTGCTGCAGTTGCGTCCAGCCGTCGAATTGTTCATCAGGAATTGAGGCTGCAATTGCTGGCGTTACGAATGCCAGTCCAAGTAGTGCGACGATTGCAGCACGCTTAATTCTCATTTGTAAAATCTATATGGTGGTTCCACCGTGCTTCAGGTTAATAATGGTCAAATTTATGGAGCCTCAGGCCGGGATTGAACCGGCGACCTATCCATTACGAGTGGATTGCTCTACCACTGAGCCACTGAGGCCAGATGAACTAGCCGGCAAAACTTAGGAAATCGTTACGACGCCTGCGTGGTTCTGAAGAACGACC
>CAIUDK010000209.1 GCA_903897875.1 uncultured Hyphomicrobiales bacterium | reverse complement strand
CAATTTCTGGGGGAGCGTTCGCACAAGAATTCTCTCTCGACGGGTTTAAAACCTGCGCTCAGGCCGATAATGGCAATAACTATTGTAAGGTGTCAGCTGCTGCCAATTGGCAGAAGGTGACACCTGAATTCTTCAATCGCTTTAAGACCGCTGAGGCTGAAGCTGCAGCGGGCGGCGCGTCTGGAACCCTCAAAGAGGTTCAGGACGTTGCTGATTTTCTGGACGATCTGTCGCAATTTATGCGCGATAATCCCCCATCAAAGAACATTGTAGAGATTGCGAAGGCAGCTGGCGCGACGAAATCGGCTGTTGATATGCAAAACATCGTTGAGGCGCGCAATGGTCGCCGCCGAATTGAGACGATGTTCAAGGACGATGCAGCGTTCGCGGCCTATATGAAAAAACTCTCCGGCGAGCGCCAGCAAATTATCGACCGCAAGGTGGCCGACGCGACGATTGAAGCGAACAAAAATGTCTACTTCATTGATCGCTATATCGTGGCTAATCTTTTGTCTCCAGCAGTTGCAGATCTCTCGAAATCGAAAGAGCAGCTTACCAAGGCGAGCAAAGAAAAGACCATCAATGCTTTGTCGCGAGCTAATAATGATTTTACAGCCATTGTGCGCGCCAAGCGTCTTGATAATGAATATCAATCGGCAATGTCGGCATGGACTGAGGCAAACACACCACGCGGCACCGAAGACCCCAACAGCAAGCCAGCACTGGCAAAGCGTCTTGGTATTACGGACCGCAGCCAGTTCCTGATTGATGGCGATAACGACGATATTCTTGTGCTCTATAATGCGGGCGCAGGGCGTATCGTGAAAAGCCTGCGTGGCGATCTTGTGTTTAAAAACAAATCTGTCCCCGTATGTTTCGCCCAGGATCGTCGTGCAGATGGCTTCCGTGATCTGGAGCGCTTGGCCATTGCGCATGTGCAAAATCAGAATATTGCGGAGACACAGATTTCGCAGACAGCTTGTCCTATGGCTGGCATTGACGGCTTCGATGTTATTTTCTTCCAGCGGTCTGGGCTTATGTCACAGAGCGCTGATTATGTGACATCTCTTGTGGCAAATGTGGAGTCCGGCAAGTTCACTCAATTGTCGATGATTGCTGGCAAGGATGTGTTGCAGGCGCTAAAGGGCGAGACGTTGAGTGCGACCAAGATTGAGGCCAATGTGCTCGGCGGGCAGAAGTCAGGTTTTGGCTTGATCTTCACCAACCCAACACAGGCCAAAATCTGCGTGTCAGTTTCATCTGATGCGGCCGCTCATCAAGTTGCTATTATGCAGCGCGCTAGCAAGATATTTAATGTTTCGACCAATGATGTTGTGTTCAAAGCACAAGCGTTGGACGATTCTTTCGCCGACTATCAAGGCAAGAAGTGCAACGCCATTTATAGCAACGCAGAGGGAATGGCAGAATTGATCCGGGCTCTCAAACGCGAGCGGTTGGATTATTTCGTGGCTCCGGTTTGGTTTGAAGACGCTGACATCGCCAAGATTAAAAGCGAACAGCAGGCGCAAGTCGCCGCAATGGTCGCCAAGGAAGAGGCACAGCGCAAAGCAATCAACGAGCAGAATACGATTATGAAGCAGCGTGAGTTGGATGAGGCATCCAAGCGCGAAAACATCGAAAAGAAGCTGCAAAGCACAAATAGCGCCTTTGCACGGGCAGCGCAGGATCGTTTGTCTTCGGTTGTCGATGATTTCTTGAAAGACAACACAACGCGACGTGGGGTTGGTGTGACAGGAACAGCTGTGACAATGTTCCCGGCGTTTGCTGAAAATCTCACACAAATCGTTCGTGATCGTTGGGAACTCGAGTCTGCCAATTATGAAGTTGAAGACTTCGGTGATGTTGAGTGGAACGCGCGCAAGCTCGAAGCCGTCATCGTGAAGACAACGCTTCTTCTCAAGAACCCAACACTTGGACGACGTGATGAAGTTTGCTTCATGCTGGGCATGATTGTTGATCGTGAGTTTTCGATGATGCGTGAGCCGATCAGCATAACGTGCAAATCGTCAGCTTCCGCGCTGTCACGTTGGCGCATTGGCTCGAAGTTCCAATCACGCTGGAAAGCGCCTTAGTGCCGACGCTCAGATCATAAAAAAGGCCCCGCACTGTAATGGTGCGGGGCCTTTTTCTTTTGACGATTGCGTGACTATTCCATGCGGACGTTTTTGCTGAAATCGTAGTCTGCTTGAATGTCGCTCTCAAAGCGCCAGCTGACTAAGTCCGCCTTATAGTCAAGTGCCATGACCTGCTTCAGGAAGGCTTGCTGGGCGGCCCAGGCGGCGTCTGCTTGTGGCTTGCGGTAGCGGCCGGGCATTGTGTCGTTGAGCCAGCCGTGCGGCGCGCCTGCGTAGATGTGGATGTCATAGCTGATGAGGTTTTTTTCAAACGCATTGCGCATGCGGCACACGTCTTCAACAGCGATGATGTGATCGAGCGCACCAAAGGCCGCAAAGACTGGGCATTTGATTTTTTCAATCATGTCATCAAGCGTCACTGGTTGGCGCTCGTTGATTTTCCACTCACGCTTAGAGGCGGCACCATACCAGACGATGGCTGCGGTGATCGGCACTTCGCTGGCAAACACGAGCGGGTGGCGGCCTGTTTGGCAATAGCCAGCGACTGCCACGCGCTTAATGTCAGCGCGGGGGTCTTTGCCTGCGGTTTCAATTGCCACCTTCATCAGCTCAACCGATTCAGGGTCGCTCATGTCATAGCGTGAGCCGCCGCTGTTGAGGAGTTCAAGATCGGGATGGCGAAAGAAGAAGTTGGGCGCGATGACAAAATAGCCATCGCGTGCGCAGCGTGCTGCTTGATCGCGCGTGTGTTGCACGAAGCCATAACGCTCGTGCATGAGCACGACCACAGGGAAGGGGCCTTTGCCTTCGGGTGAGGCAATGACAGCCGTCATTCCGTTGGCGCAGATGATGTTTTCAAGTGAAACGGTCATGTGTGCTCCGTTACTTTGTCATCAATGCGACAGTTTCATCAACGCTCATCACGCGGCCCATGCGAGGGAAAACGCGCTCCAAGAAGAATTGATTGTTGTTGCCGCGCAT
>CAIUDK010000208.1 GCA_903897875.1 uncultured Hyphomicrobiales bacterium | reverse complement strand
GAAGCCTATGATCACGCCAATGATGCTCTGCAAATCACCGCAGCGCTGGGTGGTTTGATCAAGGAAAACGTGGCCCGCGTTGCTGGCTGGCGCTTTCTGGAACTGGGCCGACGCATTGAGCGCGCCGTCAACACCTGCCGCTACACGCGCCAGTTTAGCGAGCCCAATGCAACCGAGGGTGACCTCGACGTGCTGCTCGATTTGTTGGATTCTCAAATCAGCTATCATTCGCGCTATCTTATTGGTCTGGCTCGCAAACCCGTTCGCGATCTGGCCTTGCTCGATCCCTACAATCCGCGCTCGGTTGCCTTCCAAGTTGAGCGTGCGCGCGATCATCTCAAAGCCTTGCCAACCCTGTCGGATGATGGCGTGCCAGAAGCGCAACATCGCATTGTGGGCAAGCTTTCCTCAGATCTAGCGACTTTGATGGAGAATGAGATTGATACGAAAACCATTCTTGGCTTTGAGCAAAGTCTGATGAAGCTTGCCGAAGCGATTGCCCAACGCTTCTTCCTGCACGGCGCCGCCACGACGTCCGAGCAAAAGTGGAAGGGCCTTGTGTGATCTACGACATCAAGCACGTCACCACCTGCCATTATGAATGGCCCAATGCGCTGTCGCGTTGCGCGACGCGTTTGCTGCCAGCACAGATTGATGGCCAGCAAATCCTCTCCTCGCAGCTGGTGATCGAACCAAATCCTGAGACAATTCAACAGCGTTACGATTTCTTCGGCGCGCAGGTCACAATTGCTACCATCACTTCACCCCACCGTGAGTTGATATTGCGCGCTAATGCGCGCGTTGTTATGGATCGCCGTCCGCCCCCTGTGCCGGGCCTCACGCCAACATGGGAATTGGTGAAGGCTGACACGATCAACGTGCAAAGTCTGGCGCCTGACTCCCCCGTTCATCATCTCTACCCAAGCCAGCTCGTGCCCTTGGTGAGCATCATCACCGCCTATGCCGAGCAAAGCTTTACGCCCAACCGCCCCATCCTTGAGGCGGCAGTCGAGCTGATGTGTCGTATTCGCGATGACTTCAAATACGCGCCCAAATCCACCGAGATTTCGACGCCCATCGCGCAAGCTTTCAATGAGCGTCGCGGGGTTTGTCAGGATTTCGCGCATATTATGATTGCGGGGCTGCGCGGTCTGGGCCTCGCCAGCGCCTATGTCAGCGGCTATTTGCGCACTCTGCCACCTCCGGGACAGGCTAAACTCGAAGGCGCTGATGCTATGCACGCTTGGGTCTCGCTGTGGTGCGGGCCGGAGTTTGGCTGGCTAGACCTTGACCCGACAAATGCTATGTTGGTCGGCAATCAGCATATTACGGTCGCACGTGGGCGTGATTATGCTGATGTCTCACCCATTGATGGCGTCATCATCGGGTCGGGCGAGCAAAGCATGGACGTGGCTGTTGATGTCACGCAAATCTTCTAAGAACGAATAAGTTTTCTAAAAACGAAAGCCAAAACAATGATGTATCCGTTTGCGATTGCTGCCACCTTGGGCGCTCTGCTTCTCTATTTGGGAACCGTCATGATTGTGGGGCGGATGCGGATCAAGCATAAAATTGAAGCACCAGCAGTCACCGGTCATCCGATCTTTGAACGCGCGTTTCGCGTCCAGATGAATACCCTTGAATCCTTGGTGTTTTTTCTGCCATCCCTATGGCTCTTTGCCGTACTCGTGTCTGACAAAGGCGCTGGTATTGCTGGCTTAATCTGGGTGGTGGCACGCGTTCTCTACACAGAATCCTATTTGCGTGATCCAGCTAAGCGCGGACCGGGCGCCAGCATTTCTGGCCTGACAATGATCGCTCTGTTTCTGGCCGCGACCGTGGCCTTCGTCAAAGCTCTCATCTTCTAAGCGACGAGAACGTTGGAGATACACGCGCTCCTGCGTCATATTCTTTAGACAATTCAATAACCAGCGAGGTGCCTCATGCCTCATCACACATCGCTGATCGCGACACTTGTTGCTGCGTTTTCCTTGGCGTTCGTTTTTGGCGCGCTCGCAAACCGCCTCAAACTGCCACCCTTGGTCGGCTATTTGATCGCGGGCGTTGTCATCGGTCCATTCACGCCAGGCTATGTGGCCGATCAGGCTCTGGCGCCGCAGCTGGCTGAAATTGGTATTATTCTTCTGATGTTTGGCGTCGGGCTGCACTTTTCGCTGCCTGAACTCTTGGCCGTGCGCCGCATTGCTGTTCCCGGCGCGCTGGGCCAAATCGCAGTAGTCGCTACGCTGGGCTTTGGGCTCTCACAGCTGCTGGGCTGGTCTGTGGGCGCTGGCATCGTGTTTGGGCTGGCTGTGTCGGTTGCCAGCACCGTGGTGGTTCTACGGGCTTTGCAGGAACGCCGTTTGCTCAAAACTGAGCGCGGCAAAATCGCAGTCGGCTGGCTGATTGTTGAAGATCTGGCGATGGTGTTGGCGCTGGTTTTGCTGCCCGCCTTTTCAAGCCTGATGGGTGGCAAAGCACCATCCGCTCAAGGCGGCCAAGTCTTTGGATTGATTACCACAAACTCCCTGCCCGTCTTGTTGCTGCTGACACTCGCTAAGGTCGCGGCCTTCTTCTGGGTCATGATGGCGGTTGGTCGCAGACTGATTCCAGCGATTTTGCATTGGGTCGCCCATACCGGCTCGCGTGAGTTGTTTCGCTTGGCGGTGCTGGCCATCGCCCTTAGCGTTGCCTTTGGTTCTGCTGCGCTTTTCGACGTTTCCTTCGCGCTGGGCGCCTTCTTCGCTGGTATGATTTTGGCCGAATCCACACTCAGCCAACAAGCCGCCAATGAGACGCTGCCACTTCGCGATGCTTTTGCTGTTTTGTTTTTCGTATCGGTTGGGATGTTGTTTGACCCAACCATTATCCTGCGCCAACCCTGGCCTGTGTTGGGCACATTTTTGTTGGTCGTGATCGGCAATTCTGTGGCTGCCTTCAGCATTGTCTGGCTGTCGCGCTACTCGCTGCGCACAGCTCTGACGATGGCCGCAAGCCTTTCCCAGATTGGTGAATTCTCGTTTATTATCTCAGGCTTAGGTGTTGATCTAGGCCTACTGCCGGAGATGGGCCGCGATCTGGTTTTGGCTGCTGCCCTGCTCTCCATCATCGTCAATCCGCTCTTGTTTGTGGTGCTTGATCGCCTCGATCCTTGGGTCAAAAGCCACGAGAAAATCGCAGCCCAGCGAGTGAGAGCTGTGGAGATTCAAGCTGAGGCCACCAAGGCTGCTGTGGCGCATGAGGAGCTGCAGCACAGCGCTCTGGTTGGCCACGCTGTTCTGGTCGGCTATGGCCGCGTTGGGCGCTTAGTGGGCGAGGAGCTGCTCAAAAAGGGCCAACACCTTCTAGTCATTGAAGAACACGGCCCCTTGATCGATGAATTGAACGCCCGTGGCATTAAAACCATTACGGGCAATGCCGCCCAGCCGGGCTTGCTGGAAGCAGCCAATATTGCCCATGCCCGTTGGCTGATCAGCGCTATTCCCAATCCGTTTGAAAGCGCCAACCTTGTGGAGCATGGGCGCGCCATCAATCCGGCGCTCGAAATCATCGCCCGCGCCCATTCTGATACGGAAGTTGCTTACCTGAATAAATTTGGCGCGAGCTGCATCAGTGTGGGTGAAACCGAAATTGCTCGCAGCATCAATGCGCATATCGAGCGCGGGCTCGATGTCACTTGAAGTTAAGTGGGGATATTGAGAGGGAGTTTTATTAGGAAATGAATTGCCAAGTCTGCCAGATACACAAATAATACTATAATTAGGAACAATATCATTTGTTGAGGTTGCACTGTCACGCTCAAGCAATTTAGAAATATGGCAACATATTTCTCTTGAGTGAGCGTTACCATGACCGTTGCAACTTCGTCCGAGTCCAATCTCAGCGAATTCTTCCGCCGGACCTTCACTGATCCACATTGCTCACGTTATGTGCAGTGGCATAACCTTGTGAATGTCTTCATCTTTCTATCATGCTCGACACTCGCGCTTGAGACGATCGATGTTTACACCGAGAATTACGCTCTAGCGTTTGATATTGTAGAATTCAGCTCGCTGGCTTTCTTCACCATCGACTATATTGGCAACCTTTATTACGCAAAACGGCGTTGGCAATACTTCTTCAGCTTCTGGGGCCTTGTTGATCTCCTATCAATTGCACCCAGCTTCTTCATGATGCTGAATCTAACCGCATTGCAGGGCACGAAAGTTCTTCGTCTCCTGCGCGTTATTCGCGTATTGCGTGTTCTTAAATTGGCTCGCGAAGCCATGCGTCAGATCAGCGCGGTCGATGACGAGAACTCGAATCCGATTGTCGCCAATTTGCGTATCTATTTCATCGCTCTATTCTCGGTGATGATGATTTCCAGCACTCTGATGTATTACGTCGAGGGCCATCTCTACAGCGCTGAAGCCATCGCTCATGGCCAAGAACTGCTTGATGTTGCTGCCAAAGTTGGCGGGCATGAGGCCGCAGCCTTCTTACCAGCCGACCCCATCAGCGGCATCGTGATCCCCGAGGATAAGCGCTTCTTCACCTCCATCCCAACCGCCATGTGGTGGACAATTACAACATTAACAACAACGGGTTATGGGGATCTCTACCCCGTCACTGTGGGTGGCCGCATCATTGCTGGCATCACCATGTTGTTGGGCTTGGTGCTGTTTGGTATTTTGATGAACATCATCGGCAAAACGATCATGGTCGTTTTGTTTGGCGAGACGATGCACGGCGAATCTGCCCCCTCAAAAACAGCACCGCTGGGGCTGGGGACACTCAATCAGGATAGTCGGAAAATTGCGGCTCTTCTGATTCTGGCTGAAGAAGGTGTGATCTCGCACACGCGCGTCACGCAGTTAGCCAGCCTCGAGACCAAAGAACTCGAACTCGCGCTCGCAAAGATCTGATTTTGTGAGGCAATCTGATTTCTGCGCGCATCAAAAGTGAGCGCAGAAAATTTCTGCCACACGCACGGACACTTCACTGCACATACCCTCAACCAAACAAAAACGGCTCACAAAAATGTGAGCCGTTTTTTTTGTGACAGGTCGGTGCGCGATCAGGCTTTGTTCAGCGTCTAAACCAAACACGCAGTTTTGCCGCTATGAGCGAGGCTGCCACCACAACAAAAATGATCGGCGCCAAAAACAACAAAGTGCTGGCGAACAAAAACAACAAACTGAACGCGATCAATAAAACCAAAGACACAAAAGCAATCAGACGCCACGAACTGATTTTGGTGAAGTAGATACCCTGGAAGCTTTGACCATTCCAACGTGTCTGTTCTTCGCCCTGAAACTCGTAGACTGCTCCGCTACGTTCGGGCGGCAGAATTTCTGGCTCAAAACGAGGTGTCTCGGCCAGATCCTTTTCAGATTTATCAGACATCACGACACCTATTCATCAAACACCGCCAAACTCTACCACAGGGCAAGCATTGGCTTCTATCCCTAACACGCATCGGTTGAAACAAGATCGGGCTTTGCCATTCTCGACGGTTTGCACTTGTCGCGTCACGTGGGCTGATTTCAGGGTCTATTTTAGACTCCCCAACTGTGACCAAATTGCATCAGCTCAGAACCTTCCACATCGACATTGATACGTATCAAAGCAGTCTCGCCGGAGATCACGAAAAGCTTAATCATACGCTTTGGGCGTATCAAAAAATTTGAGGTTTCTTATGAAATATTCTTTCCGTATCGCTGCTGCAGCGATCACCCTCGGCGTCGCCGCTTTGCCAGCACTGGCAGCCGATCTGCCGTCACGGGTTGCCGTAGCCAAAGCGCCAATCGTTTTTGAAACATTTGATCCTTGGATGGTTCGTGTCCGCGCCATCGGCGTTTTGCCAGACTCATCTGCAAAGGTTTGGGTGAACTCGGCCTACTCCTCTGGCAGCGGTTTGCATGTAACCAATTCGGTCGTGCCAGAAGTCGACATCAGCTATTTCTTCACCAAGAACATTGCTGTTGAAGCCATCTGCTGCATCACGCCCCATACCATTCGCGGCACAGGCGATCTTGCTGGCTTGCAGGTTGGTAAGACCACAGTGTTCCCGCCAACAGTGATGCTGCAATATCACTTCACCGACCTTGGCGCCTTTAAGCCTTATGTTGGTATTGGTGGAAACTGGACGCACTACTTCGACAACAATGCCAATAACGCCGACGGCTTCACCAACCTGAAGCTCAAGGATTCGTTCGGCGTTGCAGCCCAGATCGGTGTCGATTACATGATCAACCGCAATTGGGGCATCAACGTCGACGTCAAGCGCATCATGATGCGTCCTGAAGCCACAGTCACATTGGCCAACGTCAACGCTGTTCGCGCTGATGTGAAGATTGATCCTTGGGTCATTGGCGCAGGCGTTACCTATCGCTTCGGCGGCAAGTAATCAGCTCAGCGAACCTACTAATACAAAGGGCCGCACCATTGCCATGGGCGGCCCTTTTTATTGACAAAACCTCAGAGGTTTTAAGCGTGAATGCCCGGTGCCTCTTGGCCCGTGCGCTCAACATATTCCGTATAGCCGCCACCATAAGTTTGAATGCCGTCAGGTGTGAGCTCCAACACGCGATTGGAAAGCGCTGCCAAGAAATGACGATCATGGGACACAAACAACATCGTGCCCTCATATTCAGACAGAGCTGTGATGAGCATTTCCTTGGTCGCAATATCCAAATGGTTGGTGGGCTCATCCAGCACGAGGAAGTTTGGCGGATCAAACAACATTCTGGCCATCACCAAGCGAGCCTTTTCGCCACCCGATAACACCCGGCAACGCTTCTCAACATCATCGCCCGAAAAGCCAAAGCAACCAGCTAGAGCGCGCAGCGAGCCTTGACCTGCTTGCGGGAAGGAATCTTCCAACCACTGAAACACCGTGCGCTCGCCGTCGAGCAAATCCATCGCATGCTGCGCAAAATAGCCCATCTTGACGCTACCGCCCAAAGCAACGCTGCCCGCGTCCGGCTCGGTCGAACCTGTCACCAGTTTCAGCAGCGTCGACTTGCCAGCACCGTTGATGCCCATGACGCACCAGCGTTCCTTGCGGCGCACTTGTAGGTCAAGACCGTCATAGATGGTTCGGCTGCCATAGCTTTTGTTGACGCCCTTCAGCGTCACCACATCTTCACCAGAACGAGGTGCCGGCAGAAATTCAAACATCACCGTCTGGCGACGCTTAGGCGGCTCAACACGTTCAATCTTATCAAGCTTTTTCACGCGGCTTTGCACTTGGGCCGCATGCGATGCGCGCGCCTTGAAGCGCTCGATGAATTTGATTTCCTTGGCAAGCATCGCCTGCTGGCGCTCAAACTGCGCCTGCTGCTGCTTTTCATTCTGCGCGCGTTGCTGCTCGTAGAATTCATAATTGCCCGAATAGGTGGTGAGACCGCCGCCGTCGATCTCGATCACTTTATTGATGATGCGATTCATGAACTCGCGATCATGCGAGGTCATCAGCAAAGCGCCTTCATAGCCCTTCAAAAAGTCCTCAAGCCAGATCAGGCTTTCCAAATCCAAATGGTTGCTTGGCTCATCGAGAAGCATAGCGTCAGGGCGCATGAGAAGAATACGGGCCAAGGCCACACGCATTTTCCAACCGCCCGACAGCTTGCCAACATCGCCGTCCATCATCTCTTCAGTAAAGCTCAGGCCCGCCAAAACTTCGCGCGCACGACCATCGAGTGCATAGCCATCGAGCTCCTCAAAGCGCCCCTGCACTTCGCCGTAACGCTCAATGATCTCGTCCATCTTGTCGAGCTGATCGGGATCGGCCATGGCGGCCTCAAGCTCACGAAGCTCAGCGGCCACTTCGCTCACGGGGCCAGCGCCATTCATCACTTCAGCCACAGCACTGCGGCCCGACATTTCGCCAACGTCCTGATTGAAATAGCCAATGGTCACGCCGCGGTCGACGCCCACCACGCCCTCATCAGGCAGCTCCTGCCCCGTCATCATCCGAAACAGCGTGGTCTTGCCAGCGCCATTGGGGCCAACCAAACCAACCTTCTCGCCCTTCAAGAGCGAGGCAGACGCCTCGATGAAGAGGATCTGATGACCATTCTGCTTGCTGATATTTTCGAGACGAATCATGGGAACACGGGACCTAAAAAGTTGCTGAGCCCTTATGCCATAGGTTGGGCTGGCAGATGAGTGTTTGGACTATGTATCGGTTCAAAAAAAAGGGCCACCACATTGACTGTGATGGCCCTGATTGTTTCGATGATGGTTCTATTAGCGTGAATAGAACTCGATCACCAGATTTGGTTCCATCTGCACTGGATAAGGAACATCCGATGGCTGTGGAACGCGGATGAACTTAGCGCTCATCTTGGTGTGATCAACTTCGTAATACTCAGGCACATCGCGCTCAGCCAGTGTGCTGGCTTCGAGAACGAAAGCGAGCTGCTTCGAAGAGTCCTTAACCTCGATCACATCGCCAACCTTCACCTGATAAGAGGCGATGTTCACGCGACGACCGTTGACCTTGATGTGGCCATGGTTGACGAACTGACGGGCAGCAAACACGGTTGCAACGAACTTGGCGCGGTAGACAACCGCGTCGAGACGACGCTCGAGCAGACCGATCAAATTGTCGCCTGAGTCACCCTTCAAGCGGATAGCTTCAGCGTAGTACTTGCGGAACTGCTTTTCGGAAATGTTGCCGTAATAGCCCTTGAGCTTCTGCTTAGCCTTCAGCTGTGTGCCGAAATCTGAGAGCTTGCCCTTACGACGCTGGCCGTGCTGGCCTGGGCCGTATTCACGCTTGTTCACAGGGCTCTTCGGACGGCCCCAGATGTTCTGGCCCATACGACGGTCTAGTTTATACTTGGATGCTGCGCGCTTCGTCATCGCGGTCCTCTATTGGTTGGTGCAAGAGGACATGCGGACACGCACGCGACTGGTCGCGGCGTCAATTCGCGTCTCCTCCCGCGGATTGCGGAGGAACGCGCCCTCCTCTGCCTCACCTTCTTGAGAAGGATTCTTCCAAGGAAGAATACGAGGCCGACAGGCCACTCACCAGTTCCAGATCCGAAGACTTTGGGGGATGGGAGCAACCACGGGTGCGTCATCAACGGACGCCCTAAGGCCCCCGAGAGATGGTTTTGACTAGCTGGGACCACCAGCACTGTCAAGGAAAAGCGCACAATGCCCGGAATGAGAGGCCCAAAAGGGGCCAATTTTGGCCCCCGCCAGCCTGGGGAAAGCCCAATTATGTTTGTTTTCCATCTGTTTACATAAATTTAAGGCCGGATGCCTACAACCTAAACGGGTGTTTTTTATGGACCACTCGGTGCTCTTGGCCCGAGACCAGTCCTCTTTCAATTATCTCTCCCCGTTGTTTTGACGGGACTATTTATTACGGAGCGCTTTTCATGACGCAATTTGACGCCACGACACACCACCATACTGAGGGCACCTATGATGGGCGCGGCCATGGTACCCCTCTCTCAGCGAGTTTTGGAACGCTGAACAGCAAAGTCACCGGCGGCATCTTTCTGTTGATGGTGCTCATCGCGGCCTTTGGTGCCTCCAGCATTTTCTTGCTTCAGAACATTTCAAAGCAATTTGAGACGGCCAAAAACTATCAATCGAGCTTCTACACCCAGCTCCATCCCCTCGCCTTGAAGTCCAAGGACATTCAGCAGGATGTGATTCAGGTGCAACAATTTTTGACCGACATCTCCGCGACGCGGGGCCAAGACGGCCTTGATGATGGATTTAAGGAAGCTCAAAAGTTTGCCGACAAATTTGCCGAGGACGTAAAAGACATCCAAGCGACCGCGACAGTCTTAGGCGCCATTGATCTTTTGCCAAAGCTTGAAAGCCTAAAGGCAAATTTCGAGCCTTATTATCGTCTGGGCACCAAAATGGCACAAGCCTATGTCGACGGCGGCCCTGAGCAGGGCAACAAGATGATGCCGGAATTCGACAAATATTCTGACGAAATGCAGTCCACCATGGAAGCCTTCATCAGCGCAGCCGATGAGCGTATTAAGGTGGGCAATCAGGCCATTCTTGAATCGCAAACCAATGTAGATCGCACCATCAGCCACAACACATTGTTTCAGGCGATTGTCGGCTCACTAATTTTGGTCAGCATCATCGGCATGAAATTCCTCGCCTCGCGCTCCATTTTGAAGCCCATCTCCGCTTTGGAACAAACCATGCGAGACCTTGCAGGTGGCAATACGGACCGCGAAATTCCCTTCATTGGACGTGGGGATGAAATTGGAACGATGGCGCAAGCGCTCTCTGTGTTCCAGCAAAGCCTGATGGTTTCAAACACCGCTTCGTATCGCGAAATGGAAAATGAGCAGCGGGCACGCGAAGCGCGCCGCAAGGAGCTCCAAAACCTTGCCGCAAACTTTGAAGAGGCGGTTGGTGGTGTCGTCAACGCTGTGGCCTCAACCTCCAGCGAACTCACCAGCACTGCAGAAAGTTTGAGCTCATCAGCCAGCCACACCAGCGAGCAATCAACCAAAATGGCGGCAGCGTCAGACGAAGCCTCCGTCAATGTTCAAACCGTCGCCAGCGCTGCCGAACAATTGTGGGGCTCGATCCGCGAAATCTCGGAGCGCGTGCATCAGTCGAGCACAATCTCAAGCGCTGCAGCACTTGAGGCGGAGCGCTCGACAGCCTTGATGCAGGAATTGGCACAAGCAGCCGAACGCATTGGCGGCATTGTGGATCTCATCTCCAATATCGCATCGCAAACCAATATGCTGGCACTCAATGCTACCATTGAAGCCGCACGTGCGGGTGAAGCGGGTCGTGGTTTTGCCATTGTGGCGCAGGAAGTCAAAGCTTTGGCTGAACAAACAACGCGCGCCACAACCGATATTGGCACGCAAATTTCTGGCATTCAGGTCTCAACGCAGCAGGCAGCGCTTGTGATTGAAACCATCTCGAAAACGATCCGCGAAGTGGATGCCATTGCAACCTCCATCGCCAGCGCTGTTGAAGAACAGGGTGCCGCGACGCAGGACATCGTGCGCAATATTCAATATGCAGGATCAAGTGCGCAGGATGTCGGCCGCACCATCGTGCGTGTGCGCGAAGCAGCCGAAGGCTCGACGCAAGCTTCCAATGATGTATTGGTTTCAGCCCGCGGCCTCACGCAACATGCGCATACTTTGCGCAGTGAGGTTGACAAGTTCTTGAGCCGCGTTCGCGCCGCTTAAATTTTCTGCACCGCCTAACAAAACAAAACCCCGCGCTTCACCAGCGCGGGGTTTTATGTTGCAGAAGCCTATTTTCTATTTGCTAAAATCGACGGCCTTGACCCAAATTGTGCCACCAATTTCGGCAGCTACCATTTTGCCATCCGGCCCTTTGATTTGCCCCTCAGAAATCGCATTAAAGCCCCACCATCCACCATGCGGAATCGTGTAGGAAAAACCACCCAGCGCATCGGTTTTGACCACCTGCGTGGTGAAGGCATCATTGGGCACTTTTAATTTCTGATCGTTGATCCATTCAATCTCAACGCGCGCATTGGCCAGCGGCTTGCCGTCTTTGAGAACAACGCCGCTAAAACTATTCCCCGTCCAAAGACCATAGGGACGCGTGAGCG
>CAIUDK010000207.1 GCA_903897875.1 uncultured Hyphomicrobiales bacterium | reverse complement strand
GCATCACCCACGCATTGAAGGGCGACATGGCGGGGCCAGTCTGGCGCAGCAGATTGTGGACATGTTCTTGAATGAAAGCTTCGGACGCCAAGATCACGCCGCCCAAGCAACGGCCCTGCCCGTCGATGTGCTTGGTGGTCGAATAGACAACGCAATCAGCGCCCAATTGCAGCGGCTTTTGAAACATCGGCGTTGCAAACACATTGTCGACCACCAAGGTCGCGCCCGCTTGATGGGCAATCTCGGCGATGGCGGCAATGTCGTAGCAATCCAAGGTCGGATTGGCGGGTGTTTCAATAAAAGTTGTTTTGGTGTTGGGGCGCATAGCGGCGCGCCATTGGTCGAGATCATCCCCATCGACAAGCGTCGATTCCACGCCAAAGCGCGGCAACAAATCTTCCACCACATAGCGACACGAACCAAACAGAGCCTTGGCAGCCACAATGTGATCGCCAGCCTTCACCTGCCCCATCAAAGCCGCTGTCACCGCAGCCATGCCACTGGCCGTGGCGCGGGCCGCCTCAGCGCCCTCCAAAATGCACATGGCACTCTCAAACATGGCCACGGTGGGGTTGGAAAAGCGCGCATAGATGAAGCCGGGGTCTTCGCCGGTAAAGCGCATTTCAGCCGCTTCCATCGTCTCGTAGATGAAGCCTTGGGTCAAAAACAGAGCTTCCGACGTCTCACCAAAGGACGAGCGCAGACGGCCACCATGGATCAGCTCAGTTGCCGGGCGGCGCTGGCCCTTGGGGCGGGCGGCAGGAGCTGGGGCTGACGGCTTGGGCGTTGTCATAAGATGATCTCCGGCGGCCGTTTGGGAGTTCGGCTAAGGGGGTGAGCAGGCTTTAGACTCCTGTTTTGCATAGCAACAAGCATCGCGGCAAGATTTATTGGCGGGGTGGCGTGTCGATTATCCAGTGGGCAGCGCCAATCCCAGCCTTGGCGGGGCCGCCCCGATGGGCTAGAGCCAGAGCTGAGAGATTAAACGCGTTTCGTGAAGGGTTTGGCCATGGCCAAGGACCAAACAGCCAGCAGCTATATGACCGGGTGCGGCATTCTATGTGCCGACCAGATCAAGGCACTCAAAGACGACGGCGGCTTGACCATTGCCCAGCCCTTTGCCGAGGGACAGGTGCAGCCAGCCTCGCTCGATCTGCGCTTGGGTCGCCGCGCGTGGCGCATGCGCGCCAGCTTCCTGCCCGGCCCCAACAGCAAAGTGGCCGACCGCATCAAACATCTGGCCTTGCATGAAATCGACCTGACCCAAGGCGCTGTGCTGGAAACCGGCTGCGTCTATGTGGCCGAGCTGATGGAAAGCCTATCCCTGCCGCAAGAAATTGCTGCCGCTGCCAATCCCAAGAGCTCGACAGGCCGCATCGACGTGTTCACACGCGTGATCGCCGATGGCGCGCGCGAGTTTGACCAGATTGAATCTGGCTATCACGGCCCGCTGTTTGCCGAAATTTCTCCGCGCACCTTTCCCATTCTAGCGCGCGCAGGTTCGCGTCTGTCGCAAATCCGTTTCCGCAACGGACAAGCCAAACTCGACAATGCTGCGCATCACGAATTGCATGCGCGCGAAAAACTCGTGACCTCTGCCGAACCCAATATTTCAGGCGGCGTTGCTGTGTCGATTGAT
>CAIUDK010000206.1 GCA_903897875.1 uncultured Hyphomicrobiales bacterium | reverse complement strand
TGGATGCGCCGGATGGCACCCCGGCTCTGCCCGACGCCCCCAATGTTTACGTGCCAACGGGCAAACCGGGTGGACGCGCGCCCCATGTCTGGCTTAACAATGACGTTTCGTTGTTTGATACATTTGGCTTTGAGTGGACGCTCTTGCAGCTTGGGCCTCAGCCCATATCAGCGGAGCCGTTTGTGCTTGCTGCTAAGCAAATCGGGATCGACCTTAAGGTTGTCGCTTGCTCACATGAGGAGGCATTTGATCTCTATGAAAGTGATTGTGTCCTTATCCGCCCAGACCAGATAATTGCATGGCGCCGCCTTAATCTGACTAACTTTGAGGCGCATGCAGTTTTGGCAACAGCAACGGGACACGACTTGTCTCAAAAGTAATATACTTCGTCGCCTGATCTATTGGACTGGTATCGGTTACGGGATTATCAAATACGCTTGATCTCGCTTGCTTTTTCACCGATTCTGCCAATACCGTAGGGTCATCTTTAGATTCGTAGTTGGGTATGATTTCAATGCAGACCACGTTTGCTCGCGTTCTCCATCTTCTCATGACACTGGAAAGAAGCTTTGGTCTTTCCGGCCTTGATGCCGAGCAAAGGGCCATTTTCGATTTTATCGTCGCGCGCGCCGCTGAGGATAAACCACCATCCGCGAACGATATCGTGAATGCAAAAATCACGTCGCGTTCGAGCACCTACCGTCATTTGAGTGCGTTGAAAGATTCTGGAATGATCTTTGACGAGTTCATTGATGGTGCGCATGTCATGAAGCTGATGCCGCAATTCAGCGCCTTCGTTGAGAAGGTTTCAGACTTGCAAGTGACAGAGACCTGAACCATCTAAAACGCACCTTGGACCACTTGCTGCTCGACCTCTTCGACGAGAGAACGTGCCTGCGTTCCCAGATCAATACATTCGCGCATCATTTCAATTGTCATACCATGGCGTTGAATATAGCTCTCCACAGATGATGCGCGTTTTGAGAATCCGATAAAGCCGATATTGCCCGCCAATGAGACCAGTTTATGGAGCGCAGACTTCAGCTTAGTCTGATGTCCCGTTGTCTCTAATCTGGCGGCAAGCTCTACAATTGCCCGGCACGCCTCGCTCAGCAACAGATGGCGCTCTTGTGTCCCAAGGTGACCGAAGTTTTCTTTCCAAAATTGTGGATCAAACTCTCCCAGCGATGCCGCATTTGGTTTGGCACGCCCATTCGAGTTGTCCGCCCAACCCGGAATATGGCGCACAAGAATGTCCTCCAGATCCGCCCGCTTAAACGGTTTGGTCAGAACATCATTTAGCCCCTGGTTGAGATAGAGCGCCGGCTCGTCGATCAACTTTTGACCGGTCATTGCAATGATGGGAGTTGCTTGGTTGGGGCCCTCGTTCGTGCGAATAGCACGCGCTGCCTCAAATCCGCTCAACACCGGCATATGCATATCCATCAATATCAAATCAAATGGCTCAGCCTGAGCGTGTTTGATGGCTGACTGCCCGTCTTTGGCAATAGCGACATCAAATCCAAACTTGCCAAGCGCAGCGCTTGCCACCTTGATATTGATGTCTTGATCATCAACCACAAGCACCCGGCCGCGCGGAGACGGTGACGCGACAGTGTTTGCATGAACAGCGCTCAAGGAGGCCGCGACCGGCTCCCCAGCTGTAAAGGGAAGGTGCACGGTAAACTCAGTTCCCTTGCCTTCCTCAGACGTCACATACAAAAATCCATTCATTCCCTCGACGATCTGTTTTGTGATCGCGAGGCCCAAACCGCTACCGCCAAAACGACGCGCAATCGAACTATCAGCCTGCCGATACGGTTCGCCTAGGTGATGCATTGTCTGAGGAGCGATACCAATGCCCGTGTCGCGAATTTGGAGGGTGACATACTGGCCACCTTCAAAAGCCTCGCCCACGCCCGCCAGACGCACGCCACGCGACACACGCCGCTTCTGGCGACCTATACGAATGTCGACAGACCCATGTTGCGTGAACTTGAGCGCATTGCTCAGCAAGTTGGAGATAATTTGTCGTGTGCGGACAGGATCGCCCTTCACGCGCGAGATCTGTTTATCAAATTTCAAATTCACTTTGACATGTTCACTCAGACGCTGTGGTCCAAGGCTTTTGATGACCTCGTCACACAGGCTACGCAAATCGAAATCAATGGCCTCAAACTCTAACCTGCCTGTCTCGAGCTTCTCCATATCCAGATAATCATTCACAATCTGAACAAGAAACTCCGCAGACGACATGATGGTGCGCGCAACATCATGTTGCTCGGAACTGAGAGGCGTATCCAAGAGCTGCTCGGCCAAACCCAAAAGACCATTGAGCGGCGATCTAACTTCATGGCTCATATTGGCTAGGAAATTAGTCTTCGTTGCTGCCTTAAGCTTGGCGCGCTCGCCCTCCTCGCGTGCCTTACGTAAGGCCTCCTCAAGAGTACGACGACTAATGGCTAGGGCTTCATCAGCAAAAGGTGACGGGGAGTGAACACAGATCCGTTCGGCTGAGGGAAAATCTCTCGCAAGGGCAATGTTCTCAACAACGTCTTGCGCCTTGGAATGACGCGACGGCTGGAACACAACCATTCGATAATTACCGCTCTCAAATTCCGGCTCACCTTTTAGCAAAGCCTCAGCACGTTTTGCAAAGGCGAAAGCTTCGTCGGCTTGCGTCTCTCCAAGCACAACCCACAAACGTGCGCCTTCATGAATACAAACAAAGTCGCACAGACGCGTCATCTCAAGCAAAATATTTTCAAAATACTGAAGCCGATCTCTGCGCACTGCAATTGGGAAAATCAATTCAACAATGGAGAACGGCGCTCCATAACGACGAAGGCGTTCAGTCTCAATGCGAAGATAGGAGAACCAGCCCTCTGACGTAGAGACAGGACGCTGAATGTCCGGTTGCAAGATGGGTGATTTTACCAAATTCAACATCGCAGGCCGCCACTAACGAGAGATTGAACTGAAGACGCGCAAACAACTAATAAGCCAATCGGATCAAAACAAAATGCCCCAAACCCATTGACCAAACGTAAAAGCGTTTCCCCGAAATCGACATTAGAACCAAGCCGATTTCTCATAATAATTTGATTATGATCATCCGGCTAGTGACGTCTGTGACTCAAATCAAAACGATAACCCAACGCAATTTCAAATTGACGCATATGCCTTCGTTTAACAGTTTGAACTCTCATGTATTTTTATCTAGGTGCCCATAGAGCGACTTAAGCGTTGCTAGTATATTTATTTTTTTGTTTTGATGAACTTCCCACAGCAACGAACGTTTCAGCTTAACTGGAGGGCCGCTTATGCGTGTCGCAATCGTCCATTATTGGCTCATCGGCATGCGTGGTGGTGAAAAAGTGGTTGAATCATTATGTAAGATGTTCCCGAATGCTGACGTGTTTACGCATGTGTATATGATCCAAAAGTTATATCCTCCACCATTCGGGCTCACAAAATCCACACCAGTTTTATCAACAAACTCCCCAATGCGACGCGCCTTTATAAGCTCTACCTTCCGCTAATGCCGCTCGCATTAGAACAGCTCGATTTGCGAGGTTACGACCTTATTATCAGTAGTGAATCAGGACCTGCGAAAGGCATCTTGTGTGATCCAGACTCAGTTCATATCTGCTATTGTCACACGCCCATGCGCTATATCTGGAACATGTTTCACGACTATCGCGCCTCGCCCATTTGGTTGAGACGTCAATTCATTTCGCTGGCGGCACATTATCTTCGACATTGGGATTACCTCAGTGCCCAACGCGTTGATTATTTCATTGCCAACTCCAATCATGTTGCAAAACGCATCCGTCATTATTATCGGCGATCAACAGATGTGATCCATCCACCCGTTGATCTCGATAAATTTCAACCAGCTCCCCCTCACGAAATCGACGACTATCATCTGATGGTTGGCGAATTAATTGCATATAAACGGCCTGATTTGGCCATTGAAGCCTTCAATCAATCAGGCGAAAAACTCGTCGTGATTGGTGGTGGCGAAATGCTCAAGAAACTTCAGAACCTTGCAAAACCAAATATCGAATTTCTTGGTCGCGCATCACGCGATGTGTTGAGCCATCATTATGCGCGCTGCCAGGCCCTGATCTTTCCCGGAGAAGAAGATTTTGGAATTGTACCGCTTGAGGCTATGGCAAGCGGCCGCCCCGTCATCGCCTTCAATCGAGGCGGAGCGATCGAAACAATTAAACATGGCATCACAGGTCTTTTGTTTGATGACCAAACGACAGCCTCACTCTTAGACGCGCTCGCGGTTTCTCGGACACTCAAGTTTGATCCACAAACCATACGCTCGCACGCGGAGGGGTTTAGTGAGCCCGCCTTTATGGCGCAGATGAATGCTTTTATATCGCGCGCACTGAACCAATCTGCCGACTGGCCCAATGAGAAACTGCATCACATCAAAAAACAATTTGTAGAGGCAACATAAAAATGAAAACCAAATTACATTCAGGTTCTTATAAAAAGCGCTCCTATTTCATTCTCGCCACCTTTGCTTTTGGATTATTAAGCTCGCACCAGACCGCCCAAAGCGCTGAGTATAAGCTTGGGCCGCAAGACAAATTACGTATCAAAGTTTATGAATGGCGCGCCGCTCGTGGCGACACTTACGAATGGACACCGTTCACTGGAGACTTCACCGTCAATCCATCTGGCTTGTTATCACTGCCGTTGATTGGCGAACTCCAAGCAACAGGCTTAAGCCTCAAGGAGCTGACCGAACATGTGTCAGACTCTTTGCAGGCACGTTTGGGATTAGCTGAGCGCCCCATTGCCTCGGTTGAGGTTCTTATCTATCGCCCCTTCTATGTTTTAGGCGATGTGGAAAAATCGGGTGAATACCCCTACCGTCCAGAGCTAAGCGTGTTTCAAGCTGTCAGCATCGCAGGTGGCTTTGTGAAACGGATTGATGCAACAGCTGAGCAATACGAACACCAATCAATCACGTCTCGTGGTGATCTTCGAGTGCTCAACGCGGAGTATCTTGCAAGTCTCGCACGACGGGCGCGGCTTATGGCAGAAATAGATCGGCTGCCTGCAATCCAATTCCCCGACGAATTAACGAAGGCCGGGCAAAGCGCAGCAATCAATCAACTTCTCGATCAGGAGCGTTTGATTTTCGAAGCACGTGAAAATGGCTTTAAGACCAAGGTAGAAAATCTCAAACAAGCCCGCATATCACTCGAGAACGAACTGGCCACTTTGCGTGAAAAAAATACTGCGCAAGAGAAACAGATCGAGATGGCAAAAAAGGAAAGAAGCAATGTTAATTCCCTTGCTGAAAAGGGCTTGGCTCTAAGTTCGCGATCGCTATCAATGGAGCAAACTGTCGCTCAATTGGAAGGTGCTAGGCTTGATGTGGGCCTATTGCTGATGCGTGCTGAACAGGATCGGAGCAAACTAAGTCGCGATCTATTGGACCTGACGGATCAGCGAAGAACTGAGGTTGCGCTAGAGCTGCGGCTCGTGGATTCAAAAATTGCTGAGCTGAACGAAAAAATTAAAACGTCTCAAATTTTGGCTAACCGCGCTGACATTAGAGGCCAGCAGGAGTTTGAAATGCAAGACCGCCCTACACTCACCGACAAGTTGAAATTCACGATTTTGCGTGGCCCGCCAAATGAGACTGTCGAACTGGCCGCAGATGGCAATACGGGACTTGAACCGGGTGACGTGTTGCGTGTTGAGCGCCGTTTGACCTTCTCTAATGAGCGGGCAAATTTCGACATGCAAAATTCAATCCGCTAATATTTAAACTCATACAGAACAAACCCCAGAATCTTGGCCTTGCATTGAGCCAAATGCGCAAGAAGTTCTGATACATCGCCGCTGAGCGTGTGCCCCAATCGTGCGACGACAATATTTGTATCCAATTGTGGACCAATAACCTCAGCGGCCAAGCTCGTAGCAAATCCAGGAAATTGAATAAAAATGATATCGAAATGATCTCTCGAGATTTTCAACGCCTGCATAATTTTGACCACGCACCCCCTGTTGGGTGTCATCAAATCTGTCTCGCTAAATGTGATGTTTTTAACATGATATAATGGTGTTTCAGGCTTTTGCTCTAATTTAAATTCCTGAGTAAAAAGATCACCTAAAAATGAGCGGTGTCGGTCGGCTAGGAAAACCTGCTGGGTGGGCTGATGAGCCAACTCCATGATAAGCACACGGCTGCCCGATGAGGCATACATATTGGCTAATGATCGCGTTAAATTAATTGAAAAATCATTCTGGTTACATGAGCTCACACCAATGCATTTAGCCATATTCGGCATTCGCCGTTCGTCGATCTGCATTTTCAAACGCTGCATACTGAGCTCAGGGCCGGTTGAGCGTCTTGGTATTTTTAGCTTCTTGCCTGCCCAGTTTAAAGCCAGCGCGGCTATTGGCTGCGGCCCTTCAATTTTAACAGCGCCTAAAAAGGCAACATCTAAGCTAGCATCTATGTCTTGGCAGGAGTGGACACTTCGGTCGAGGGATGCGCGAAATGCGGCAACAAGCAGCCCAAGAACCAAACCGAGAGCTGCGCAAAATGCGAGAATTAACTTTATAAGGGGTCCACTTTTATTAATCGGTGAGCGGGCTGCAGTTATCACGCGAGCATCCGCAATCGAATAAAAACCCGCTTCAATTTCACCAGTGCGGAGCGCTGTTTCTAGAGCCTGTGTCGCGGCTCTGGTCTCATTGATCCGCTCTTCAAGCACTTCGCCACGACGATTTTGTTCGGCTTTTCCCTTAAGCTGATCCCTGATGAAGACCGCCAAAATTGAGTTTACAATTTGAGCGGATTTCTTCGCATTATTCGACCAAAACGACACTTCGATGACATATGACGTCCCGATGCGTCTAACGTTCAAGTGATTGTTAAAAGTTGTCGCAGCCATCGCCTCTTGCGTCGCATTGACCGCATTGCTCTGCTTTTGCCACCAACCAAACAAACCCGAACGACTGGCCTCTGTTAGCCCGACCATTTCTTCATCATGCAAAAGTCCACGAGCGCGGATAACTTCCAATGAGACTTGTTCGGAGCGCAGAAGCTGAACTTGGCTCTCAAATAATGAGCTATCAATCGAGAGCTGAAGCGCATTGATCTCAGCCTGATTGCCCACCGCTGGCGGTCGTTTTGGCTCGAAGAAAATTTGTGCGCTTGCTGTAAATGTAGGGGCTGTCATGAACCCATAAATTGCGCCCAACGAAATCATCGCAACGCAAATCGCCGCGATCATATGATGATAGCGGCGTATGATAACTAGAAAATTACCCAGTCCTGATTTCTGGCCGTTTATAGGATATTTAGTGCGGACTAGAGACCTTTTGTCAGATGAGACGTCTTCCAAAATACACCCTTTCAACTTGCCCCTTCGCCCTTCAAAACGACTGGTATCGTTTTGAGAATAATCATGATGTCACTTCGAAGTGACCAATGCCTTGAGTAATAAGAATCAAGTTTCGTCTTATCTATTATGCCAAGCTTGTTGCGCCCACGGATCTGCCACAAGCATGTGAGACCAGGACGTATGGCTAGATAATCATCGATATGCGTAGGGAGCGTATCTCTAATGAATGCCATCTCGTTCAAGCTACGTGGACGCGGGCCAACAATGCTCATGTCACCAATCAACACATTCCATATTTGAGGCATTTCATCCAAGCTAAAGCGTCGGAGGAAGCGACCGATCGGCGTGCAGCGAGGATCTACTCTCAGCTTCCAATAGGTTTCAAATTCTTTCTTTAGCACCGGATCATGTGCGAGAATTTGCGTTAGCTTGTCCTCTGCATTGGGAACCATTGTTCTGAACTTCCAACAAGGAAAAATGCGCCCGCCCCGCCCAACGCGTTTTTGGGAATAAAAAACATCTCCCCCATCAGCCATCACAATACATGACAGAACAACCAAAAATGGGCTCAAAATGAACAATGCACCGCTCGATATTGCGACATCCATCCAACGTTTAACGACGATTTTGGAGAAGATGGAACCTGAACGAACGTCGGATACAAATTGACTCGCAAAGATCCGCATTACGCAACCCCACGCTATAGTCCAATACAATGTTGAACTAGGAACACGTGCTAGGTTCGAAATGTTCCGACAAAGATGTCGAAACCCAGAAAACGATGCCCCAATAAATTGCACCACAAATAATTTGGGGATTTGATTGAAATTCGAATTAAGGGCAACGCATTGGGACGTATTGGGGACCATATTTAGATTGAATAGAGGCCAGAAATGCTGCATTAAGTGCATGTTGATTTGGGTGGATTAAAGTCGTTAAATGACCCTATCGTCGCATTTGTTGTTTCAACCCGGGGCCGTTTGATGAACCGCATCACTCCAATCATTATGTGTGGTGGATCTGGCACCAGACTGTGGCCTGCCTCTCGCGAAAGCTTTCCAAAACAATTTATCCCACTTTTCGACAAGCGCTCCACGTTTCAATCGACGCTTTTGATGGTGTCCGATAAAGCGCTTTTTGAAACGCCCATCATTATTACCAATCACGCCTATCGTTTTCTCGTTGCCGAGCAGCTTGCGGAAATCGGATTGAATGGGGAAATTATACTAGAACCAGAGCGCAAAGACTCTGGTCCTGCTGTTGCCGTTGCATCAGAATGGGTGTTTCGAAAATCTCCGCATGGTCTCATTGCCATGATGGCGGCCGACCATCTGATTGCAAATCCGTCAGCACTTCTGGATGCGTATAAGGCTGCGGCGCAATTAGCTGATGATGGTCACATTGTCACACTTGGAATGGAGCCAACATATGCGTCCACTGGGTTTGGATATATAAAGCCGGGCACAGCGCTAAACGCATCTGCAAGTTCAATTGCAGCCTTTGTCGAAAAGCCCAACGCTGAAAAAGCGCAAGACTATTTGGCTTCGGGTTATCTTTGGAACTCGGGCAATTTTATTTTTTGTGCGGATGTCATGCGCCATGAAATATCGCAACACGAGCCCAAAATTGCCATAGCTGCTGCCGAAGCAATTGAGAACGGCAAAAAGGATCTCCAGTTTTTTGTTCTCGATCATGTTGCTTTTGGCGCGTCTCCAAAGAAGTCAATCGACTACGCTGTTATGGAGCACACCAAAATTGGTGCTGTGATACCAACCTCTGTTGGTTGGTCCGATGTTGGAAATTGGGATTCCGTTCGCGACCTCTCAGATAGCGACGAGGCTGGCAATGTTGTTCGTGGCAAAGGTGTTGTCCTTGATGGCCATGATGTGATGATTAGATCTGACGATATTTTAACGACAGTGGTAGGGCTCGATAATGTCATCGTCATCACCACACCAGATGCTGTTTTGGTCGTTGATGCCAATCAAGCGGAAAAAGTAAAATCGCTTGTAGAATATCTGTCCCAAGCCAAGCATCGGGAAGCACTTGAGCACCGCCGTATTTACCGGCCGTGGGGATATTATCAAAGCGTCGATCAAGGTTCGCGGTATCAAGTGAAGCGCATTGTGGTCAAACCAAAAGGCCGCCTGTCATTACAGAAGCATCATCATCGCTCGGAACATTGGATTGTCGTCAAAGGCACAGCTGAGGTTACGCTGAATGATGATATTCGTATCGTGAATGAAAATGAATCCGTCTATCTTCCATTGGGCTGTATTCATCGACTTGCAAATCCCGGTAAAATCGATCTTGAATTGATCGAGGTTCAAACTGGTAGTTATTTTGGCGAGGACGACATCGTTCGCATAGAGGATGTTTATAATCGCACCTGACCCCTATTGTATTTTTTCTTTCCAGGCGCGCACATAATCGACATACATGAAGGACGGGTTTGGCGTATTTTCAATTGGCCATCCCGACCCCATTGCTAAGTTCAAGAGGATAAACATAGGTCGTTTATTTTCAGGCTGCGTTGGCGAGCGGCCAACTTCTTTCCGATCAAAATAAAAGATGATCCAGTCTTCATCCATTTTCATTCCATAGGTATGAAAATCTTCATACAAGGCGCCTTCCGGTACCTGATGCTGAAGAATATGCTCGTACTTTCGCGCAGCTTTATTCTTGGGCCATATATGCACCACAGATTCGTACATGGCGGGCGCGGCACCGTAATGTTCGATCACATCAATTTCAGACGACGTGTCAGGATCTTTATTTGCGATGAGCCAGAACGCAGGCCATAGACCTGGCCCTTTTGGTAATTTTGCGCGCATTTCAAAATAGCCAAATTGTTGCATAAAGCCGTGTCCACTGCTATCAGCCGATGATAGCAGGCCGCTACGCCAATATCCGTCGCTTCCTTTGCGCGCTTCTATGCGCAGCACGCCGTCTTTAACAACAAAAGGAAAAGCTGGGCGCGGATCTACGAAGGCAGCGTCACCGAAATCGCCGCTCCAGGGTGTATGAGATATCCATTTCGTATTCGGCCCCCAGGCCGATACGTCTAACACATCGAAATTTTCTTCGAATGTAAGCTCAAAGTTGTCCAATGATAGCGTTGCTTTTCCAGCACTATGACCAATGACCGAACTGCCAAAAAACCAAGCGCTTGGTATTACAACGATGGCCATTAGGCTCATTAGCTTAAAAATGTATCTGATTTTTTCCATTGTGACCAAACGTCATGCCCAATGGTTCGATCCATATTTACCATCTCCTAAAAGACAGATTGCCTCCTTCGACAAATTGAAAATTCGTCAAAGAGCTATGAATATTGAGTTTGGATTCAAAAAGGGAAAAAGCATTGGCGAACAATAATTTTGCATGTTTGGTTCTCGCTCATGAAGATCCGATACATCTTGAGCGTTTGGTTCGCCGAATTGGGAGTGAGGTTCCAATCTTTATACATATCGATCTAAAGACGGATATCACGCCCTTTCTCGATATTATGAAGCCACACCCTAACGTACAATTTTGTAAGAGGCGCGAAATGGTTATCTGGGCATCCTTATCAATGGTGCGCGCAACTCTTAATCTGATAGATATGGCACTGAAATCGACAAACGAAACGGTCTCGCATTTCGTTTTGCTGTCTGGCTCTTGCTATCCGTTGACAAAAATGGAAGCACTTTCAAATTTCTTCCGACGCAACAGACACAAGAACTTTATTCGTGCCTTTCCCCTCTTAGATGCGGATCCATCTCAGGGTTGGAAAGTTCGCGGTATCCATTTTCGCTTCCTCGCAGATAGAGGCTCATGGT
>CAIUDK010000205.1 GCA_903897875.1 uncultured Hyphomicrobiales bacterium | reverse complement strand
CAGAACGTTCCTCCTGGAATGTTTGGACAGAATTTCGCCAACCCGGATACGACACCCTGGCCAAAGCTGTACGTAAACACAGTTCGCGTTTGGGACACGAAGTGTGGCGGATCGTCGATGCACTGGGCGGATCTAGAGCCTTCTCGCGGTGTTTATAATTGGACGCCGCTGGATTGTGCGTTGGCTGTTTGGGAAGCTTTGCCGACGCCACCTCAAGTGATTTACACTTTTGGTGAAGTTCCGGGCTGGGCGAATGGAAATGCCGGTCCTCAGGTTCCGCCAACAAACATGCAGGATTTCTATGATTTTGCGACCGCACTTATTGCGCACGAGAAGGGCAAGATTAAATTCTATGAAGCTTGGAATGAGTTTGATGACGGGACACATTTTTGGTCCGGAACAGTTGCCCAAATGGCCACGCTTTCGGAGCATGTTTACGCGATTGTTCATTATGGTAATCAGAACGCTTTAGTCCTTATGCCAAGCACGCTCGGCATAAGAATATCGCTAGCAGAGCAACTGATTCAAGATGAGATTGCTGATGGCGCTGGATGCGCTTGCGATATTGTAAATGCTCATTCTTATCCATTCGTATATTTGACAGATAACAATTACCAGGCTCCTGAGCAAATTTGGAATTTGGTCGAGCAGTATAATGCGCTGTGGACGGCATACGGTTATGGTTCGCTGCCTGCATATTTTGATGAAGGTGGTATTCCAAGCGACCAAGGCGTCAACACGACGCCATCTCAAGAAGCATGGGTTGCAAAGTGGCTGTTATTCCAAGGCGGTGCGGGGATAAAGTATTCATCGTATTACGAGTTTGACGCGGATGGGGGAGGAACTGGTGTTGTAGGAAAGCTTTGGGACGGGGGTACCTGGTTTAGTTCGGTTGGTATTTCGTACCGCATTATGATGAGTACGGTCACTGGTGCGACGTTTACGATGCCTCCAACGAGAGTTCCCGGGACTAATCTCGTGCGCAATCCGACCGCCTCGGGATGCGTCACAGGAACGCCAGGAACGTTGCCGACAAACTGGTCGTTCTTGGTCAACGACAATAGCCACGGCATTCAAACGCAGGTCGTGAGTTGCTCTTCCGTAGACGGAATTTCTGGCGCTACGGTTCGGTTTTATGGGACTGAAACGGCTGGAGGCCATGATGTCACGCAGCTCGCTTTTGAAAGCGCTGGGCAGATAACGGACACTCTTGGGCAATGGTATTGCGTTGGGTTGAATACAAAACTTGTGGCGGGTTCTATCGTCAATAGCTCATTCGTATTCAATTATAGTTCCAATAATATGATGTCTTATGGAGAGTATAGTTCTGGGGGATCATATCTCGATACTGGGGCCGTAATTAGGTTCATGCCCTATTCATCGGCTGCAACGATGCAATTGCAGCAGTATTGCGGATCGGCACTAAGCGCTTCCGGGGTATCCATCCGCCCATTTTATTCGTTTAATTATTCGGTAGGGGTACCAATGGATGCTACGGTTTTTCTTGGCAGTCCAGACATCGATACCGGCACAATTTGGGAATCAGAATTTACAGAAATAAGCGGGTCGCATGGGCTGGTAGTTTGGGATGAGTCTGGCGGGCCGACGCAATTCACCATTCCTGCGCCATATGCGTATTGTAGAAGCCTACATGACAATGCTGTGCCAATTGTTGGCGGTCAGATAACGCTCACGGCGATGCCAACAATATGCGAAGACTCTCCACATAGGGTGTTGCTATGGTAATTCGTTTTTATATTTCTGCCAGCACCATCCGCCTCTCGCCTGAAGTGAAGGAAGTAGAATGCCCCCTCGCCGAAACTGCCAGAAAGTCCAAGATATGAGAACCCTGCGACTCCTGTTGGCCGCGCTGCTAACGCTCATTACTGTGAATGCGGCATCTTTTGCTGCAAGCGTCGTCAACGCAACCACATTCTCATTCCCAGATGTGGCGACGCTCTACAATATCGGCGCTGCCGCTCCGATCTATCCGAACATCCTCATTCAGAACGTCGTCTATAGCGGCACTCCCTACTCCGAATACGCGCAATGGCAGACCGGCGGGGTTGGACAAGCCTGCGGTACGATCGACAACGTATTTTGGTTGCGGCCGCCGGCATCTCCAGCCCTGACGGGTTGCTACAAGGCGGTCGGCTTCATGCCGCCAAGCCCATCATCATCAGCGCCGGCCGGGGACCAAGTTTCCCCACTTTCGTATGGGGCCAACTGCCATCAGGCCGATGCGACTTTCAGCGGATCAATCAGCGGAACGACCCTCACAGTCGATTCGGGGACTGTCGTGGGGACCATCCGGGTCGGACAGCTTGTGTGGGGATCGAACGCCGGACCGTCGCTGCATACGGTAATCACCGCCGGGAGCGGCTTGATCTGGACTGTCAACAGCAGCCAGACTGTGCCCGACAACACACTTGAGAGTGTCTCGGCAATCACTGCGGGCGACATCGCAGCAAATCCCCAGTGGATCGGAACGTATATAGTGGGGGATACCTGGGACACAGTTGGCGTGAATGAGGCGATTCTCGCGGCGTTTGCTGGAACATCAACTCCGGGGCATATTGTCTGGAATGAGACTCTGTCGAACGGTCCCTATAGCAACAAAACCTACTCTCAGCCGATTGGGCTTTGTGAGCTGAATGAGCCCATTCTGCTCGTGGCGCGAGGCGTGAATATGAATTTCGCGGCGCGCGATGTTAGCGGCTGGGACTGGATCGGAGACCCGACGAAGTCCATGTTCACGAACGACGCGCTCTCCTATGGAACGATCAAGAATATCACGCTGAGTTCCAGCTATTTGTTTCCGGTGGCAGCGGCTCCGCTCTGGGTAATGGATTGGACCGGGGCATATCCCGTGACCCTCCGCACTCAGCAGATCGAGGTCGATGACATGGTGCTGTTGCCTCCGGCGCAAGGCGCGGGGCTGAGCATCTCACCGAGTGGGGGCGGGGCACAGGGTGACACGATTGTGCTGAAGAATCCGCTCGTGGTAGGCGGGATTGGTTGCACGATGGGAATCGGAGCGGGCGGGAGCAATGCCCTCAACATCAACATCATCGGAGGGAATATCCAGGGATGCCAGGGAGATGCACTGCAGGCCGTCGCTGGAACATTCGATGTCTACGGGATGAGCTTCCAGAATCAGGGGGGATTGAACACCGGCCTCTTCACACCTCCAATCACGCAAGCCACGCAGAATGGGGCTGATTTTCATCAGTATGCTGGCGCAGGACCTTCGTCGATAAGTGGTATGTCTGACGTGCGTTCCGAGAGCGATATTATGATGCTCTCGTCGAGCAATAATGTCGCGATGCGGAATGATGTCAGCGCAAGCGCAAGCGAGAGCAATTGGTACGCGAGCTATCCGTTCAGTGTCGGACAGCTCGTCACAGGGAACGGCAACGGGGCAACAGCGAAGTACGGCCATACCTTCATGGTGGTAGATGATGGGGGTAACGGCGTCTGGAATCCGATGACCACCACCAGCGTTCCAGTCACAACAATCACGGACTCAACGGCAAGCTATACAACGAACCAGTGGATCACTAATTATTCGTTGGCTTTTCGGTATTCTAATGGCTACACTGGGCATGATACCATCACAGCAAACACGGCGACAACAGTTACAACAACGACAGCGTTTGGTCCCGTCACTGCGCCGGACCTATATCATATTGAGGGGCACACAGGGTCCAGCGCGCCGAATTGGGATGGAGCCCCCACTGGGCACAGCATCATTACGCCAATTGGCACGAACCAGGGATTTACGACTGTCGCAGGCAACACCACGATCAATACGAGTTCGTCAGTGGCTTCGCAAATGGCAGCGAATAATTATCTGGTTCTTCCAAATTGCGATATGTTTGGACCCGCGAGCGGTGCAGCCAAATTCAAATGGGCACTTATCACCAAGATAATGTCTGTCAGCACAAGTTCGTTCGTCGTCGCAAAGGCACCAACCTGCACCGAGACCGATGGATTTGGATATTGGGGAGCGACGCTCTCTGATGGAGGGGAAAAATACATTGATCTGGATTTCAACACCATAGCATATCCGGCAAGTCTGGACTATGGATTCAGCCAATCCGGAAAGGTCGAGGGTGCGGTACCGGGGAGTTTCAAGGGCTACTCTAATCCGCGTGTGACGGCAAGCAAGCCAAGTTGGCTCCGAAATGTCTCAGGGACAGGGCAGACGCTCAATGCTGACGTGCGATTTTTTGCGTATGTAACGACTGATGTGACTAATTTTGATGGTGATAATACATATCAGCAAGTACCGTTTAATGCTACGCTGTATAATGTGGGGGCTAATAGTGCGGTGGGGATCGCCGCATGTGGATACGACACGACCACATTCACGTTCACAGCTTGTATGGCAGGGACGCTGAGTGGGAATTACTTGCTGTTTTTTGGAAACAACAACGCGACGACTATTTTCAAGGAATCGCTGTACCTCGATAACACCTCGCAATTCTACGTGAACTCTGGAACGATTCCTACAAGCGGAGTGTCAGCAAACGTGAATTTTCCCTACACGTTCCATATGAATGCCGGAGATACGCTCTCATTATATTCGAGGAATGTTAATGGAAGTGGAAAGATTACGACGTTGGAGGGTTCCACTACGATTGGAAATCCAAGTGCTGGTAGTTATTGGGCTGGCGCGTTCACCCCGGATTGACCAGAATGCTCATCTACGTTCAAGGCAATCCTGTTTTTATTCGCGACGGAGTGACGCTTGAATCGTCGCCGCTGTACTCCGGGCATGGCGTTGGGCTCAACAACCCGGATATGGAATCGGTTCCTGATGTTGGCCCGATTCCGGCCGGGCAATGGTCGATCGGCGAATGGATTGAGGATCATCCTGATCTTGGGAGATGGGCTGCGCCGCTAACGCCGGTTGGTCACGATGCGCATGGACGGACGGCGTTCTTCATTCATGGCGATACCGCCGAACACAACCATACCGCATCACATGGCTGCATTGTCTGCGGACCCCTCGGTACTGGTGGGCGCATGGCGATAAGAGACAGCGGTGAAACTGATTTGCTTGTTGTGGTGGACACGCCATCGTAACCGATAAGGAGACTTGAAATGACGACTATCTCAGGAATCGAAGAGCAGTTGAAAGCCGAATACGGCGCGTTCAAAGGCTGGATTGCAGCGCATGTCTATCTGTCGGTTGGTATCGCGCTCGTGGTCGGGATCGTTATCGGCCGCCTCTAAAGAGGCACGCCATGTCGCTAGCTGACATCATCAAATCCAAGTCGCAAAGCGTAATCGACGCGCTGGCGGCGACGCCGATCACGGCGGACACGCCATTCGTTCGAAATGCACGGCCATTCGCCATCTATGTCGGGATATTGGCAATGTCAGCGATGGGCATCTTGGGTGTAATCCACAAAGACCAAGCCACTGCCGCGGCAGTGGTGATCGGCATAGGCGCCGTCCTGCAACAATTCGGCGCTCAGCGCAGCCGCGATAAGCAGGCGGATGCATCGGCAGCGGTGGAGAACACCAAGACCATCACCGCTGCGGCTACTGCGGATAAGAAAACCGAGGCCGCAGATGGAGGAAACACACAATGATAGCCGCTTGGCTTGCATCGAAAGCCGCCGTTCCCATCGCAATCATCCTTGCCATTCTCATGGTCATATTGACCATCGTGTGCATTGCCCAGGCGATTGAAATACACGGCTGGCCGATTTTTGGCGGCGGCCTCAAAGCGGACATTGCTACCCTCACGGATCGTATCGAAAACCCCAAGAACGGCTACATCGCCAACCAGGCCAAACTGCAAGGTGGCCTCAATGACTGTAATGCATCCATAGACAATGCAGCGGCCAAGGGCAGGCAGCAAGGCGCCAAGGCCCAAGCTGAGGTCGACGCCAAGAAAGCCGGTACTGACGCAGCTCAGAAGGAGGCTCAGCGTCTTTTGGCCATCAAGCCGGGTGCGAATGCACTGGCCACGGCCTATCACGTCGGCCTGACGGGCGGTGCGCAATGAAATATATCCCTCTAGCAACAATCTTTCTTTGCGCAGGGTGTGCCGCACAGGCACCAGAAATCCAGACCCAGATTGTCAAAGTCGAGGTTCCGGTGCCGTGCAAGGTGAATGTAGGTCCCGACCCGGCCTATTCCGACACCGACGCCGAGCTTTCCAAGGTTCCGTATCCGAATGCGGTAGCCGCCTATGTGGCAAATCCAAACGACCCAATCGCCTTAAAACAGATGGGCGAGAACATGCTTTTTATCATCTCGCATTACCGCGCCGGCCGCGGCGAACGGATCGCGCGCGACACCAAGAAACAAACAGCAATCGATAGCTGCGGAAAGATGCCATGACAAATCCGCTGCTTTCAAAGGAGGCAGCCGAGATTGGTGGCGCAGCGGCTGCTGGCGCGTTCCTGTCTATGTTGATGCAGCCGAAAGTCGGCTGGCATCAAGCGCTGATCATATTCGTGTCAGGAACAACGTTTGCAGAGTTTTTCGGCCGGCCGCTGGCTTTTCTTTTCGCCCACTACAGCGGCGCAGATCCTATCGCGTGCATCCCAATCGCAGCATTTTCAATGGGGTTTAGTGGTATGTTCCTTGCGAGTGGGGCGCTTGTAATGTTGCGGAACTTCTCTGTTAACCCCCTCGGAGCGTTATCTAGGGCATGGCGAATCTTTCGGAGCGGAAACGATGGACCCGATAAGGACAATTGACGCGGCATTTCTCCTGATCGTGACCGTCCATACGATCGTCATGCTGAACCGGGACGAAGGCCGGACATGGGATCATATGTTCGGGCGGACATGCGTGGCCGCTATCGGCTTCTTCACATTTGCGGCGGCCCTAGACCGCCTTGCCGCCATCAGCCCCCTGACGATTGATTCATGGGTGAGAATCGGTCTTGACGCTGCCCTAGCGGCATTTATCACGGCTAGGGTTTGGGCGCCAAGGCTTACGCCCTCTCTGGAATACCACGAGTAGAGGTTGTATTATACGGAGGCACACGCAGAAGGGCTGCCGCTCATGGCTTGGATAAACAACGGCGGCAAGTCTCGAAGCAGCAACATTATTCAGATCGTGGCGGTAATTTTATGCCTTTGGGTGGCATGGCTCCTGTATGACGCACGGCCCCTTCTTGAATCTGTTACGGCTTGGCGGGCGTGCGTGGAGCGGACTGCTGCGCTATCTGGAACAAATACGCCGGATGTGGCAGGCTGCCGCGATGCCAAATGAGATTGCGCCAGTCACTCAGCACGCCGATGAAAGCGTCCGTGGCGAGCGTGGCGCGCAAGTCACCAGCGTGCGAAATACGATTGGTCTCGACAAGCCATTATTTACGGCGCTCGCCTTAGCTCTGTCCATATTCTCCGTAATCTTTTGTTCCTTCGTGTGGTCATGGGAAGAAAAAAGAGCCTACATGACGCAACGATGCGAGGGGTTCATAGAACAGATAGCATTCGAGGGATATGCTACGGCTTATACGAAGGCGCCTTTGGAAATCAAAACAAACTGCGTAGTAGTCATCAACCGAACAGAAGGATCAAGGCAATGAGTGGCACGACAACTGGCGGCGGCAATGACCATCGCGACGTGATTCTTATCGTTGACCCCAAGGCTGGAAAGTGTCACGGGATATTCCGTGGCGACCTGAAAAGGATGCACGACAAATTGGACGAGTCGGATGCTCTGCGGCCCGTTCTGGCACCACTTCTACCGGACGCCGACCACCCAGCCGCATAATCTCCCCGCCATTCTCGGCGATCAACTTGGGCGGCCTTCGGGTCGCCCTTTTTGTTTGTCGGGGCATTCTCCAGGGCAGAATTTGTCATCACCCTTATTGCGATATGGACAGTCTTGCGGACAATGAGGGCGATCCATGTCAATCTCTCGTCAAATACCGCAGCATCTGCACGCAAATAAACAAGCCGCCAAGCAGCATCATGGTTAGCAGAATGTGTTCCGCAGTGCTCACGCCGCCATATCATCCGCGATAGAAAAGTTCTACCGCCATAACCCACGGCCAAGCGATGATGATCCCGCTGACATTCCAGAGTGCATCTTTGGGCCATTGCGTCACGCGGTAGCGGATGACGAATATGGCGCAGCAAACAAGGCCGCCGACAATCCAGGCGAGAGCTATCAGCATCATCATTTCCCTAACTGTTTCGCTAATTCTGTTTTGTCTTCAAGCAGCTCGCGCGCTTCATTCAGATATCTGCGCACATCGTCGGATGCGAGGCACTCCGGCATGTTGCGCGCGCGTTCTTGCGCTCGCTTGATCCACTCGATTGCTTTCTCGGCGTCCACGTCCATGCTCCTTATCTGAATAGCACTTGCGTCCGCGACTTCGCGGCCCGCTCGGCATTTTCGTGAATGCGCCGTTCGATCTCTGGGATGACATCTTCCTGCATCGCGCGCCTAAATTCCTCAGTCATCTCCTTGGGGACGGGAAAGCATCTCGGGTCTGCTGGCTGCGGAAGGTCTTGCCATGCGACAACGCGCTCATCAGTCTCCGCGCCGCCATTGAGCCACTTCTTGTCGGCGTGATGGAACGCGCGGATACCGACCCATGTCATGCCGTCCTTTTCAAGCGTGACGATCTTACGAGCGTCGCCATCGGGGACGTTCTGCACGTCGTAGTTCCAGCTGTCCACGGATTCTCTCCTCATATTCCTGTTAGGATTTCACAATAGGAACTAACGAACGTAGCGGCGACTTGCGGGACGATAGCGTTACCCGCTCCGCGCACCGTGCCCATGCGATTGGGAATCCCATCTGCCAAAGGGAAAATTTCGGGTTCAACGGGGATGCGACGAAACCCATCGGGACAAGCAATAAGTTGGCTTGCAGCCCAAGGCGCGGCGAATGGTTGCCATGCTTCGTGAATCCCCTTTGATCCTTCCAATCCGATGCCGATGCCGAT
>CAIUDK010000204.1 GCA_903897875.1 uncultured Hyphomicrobiales bacterium | reverse complement strand
TGCCGCCGCACTCAACGAACGCCATGCGCGATTCCATTGGGTAACGCGCGAGCTTATCGAGCGTGAACACCATGGGCTGCTTGACCATGCCGTGGATCACAAGCTTGTGTTGCTCGGGATCAATATCGGGCGCGCCCGTGTGCACAATCGTAAAGTGCAAATGGTTCGGCGTCACAGTGCCGTTGAGAAGATGGTGCGGTGTGCGCGCATGCTGCGTGCGTGGCTCGCCATTGGGGTTGGAGATGACACGCTTCACCTTGTCTTCAAAGCGCGAGCGGCCCTCAACTTCCTTGGACGTTGTGCCCTGCCCCTTGCTCCAAAGATCATCCTTGAGTGGCTCAGCACCAGCCGACGACGAGGACGTCGCAACGCCTGCCCCTGCAATCGCAATACCCCGTCCCAGTAATGCGCGCCTGTTGAGCAAACCATTGCCGGCAACCGGCTCCAGTGTCGCAAGATGTTTGCCTACCTCGGTTCCATCACCGGGCCCATTTTTGCTGGCCATCATACCCTCCCAGATATTGATTTGTTATGGACTGCTCTCAAACTCATTCAGCCTAAGGTGCCAGCGAGGCGACATAGGCTGCGATGTTCATCATGTCGTCGACTTTCAATTGCGCCACGACAGGCTTCATCTGCTCAGCGTTAGCACCCGAGCGCTCACCGCTCTGCGTCATAAACAATTGGCGCACGATGTAATTGGCAGTGCGGCCAGCAATGCCCGGCACTTCGCCCACACCCTTCAAATCTGCGCCATGGCAGGTCGTGCACGCCACCGTCTTGCCATCTCCTCCTGCAACCAAAGCCGCGCCCTTAGCAAGGCTTCCCAGCGGCACATAGGCCACAAAACCCACGCCGGGATCTCGGTTCAGCACACGATATTCATTCTCAGGAATTTCGATGATGCGATTGCCAATTGGCTCCATCACGCGGTCGGGATGGATCAAACGCTTATTGCCCGGCCCGACATAGGTTTTGAACACATTCGCTGTCTCAACAACGCGGATCCAAGGGCGCGGCTTGAGAGACGCAAAATAGTCTGCAGCCGCTTGGTTATCTTCATCGGAAATGTTCTGCGCAATCGTGATCATAGATCCCGAGCCCCTGCGCGCGCCGCTCTTATAATCAGCAATTTGGCGCAGCATATAGGCCGCAGGCAGTCCAGCAAGATTGGCGGATTCATCATGGCCCGTACCGATGGGCAGATGACACGCTGCGCAAGCGCGCACAGCCGGGTTCACGCCATTGGCGACAATTTTGGGCATGGCAGGATGGATGTCAGGATACCAATCGGGCGGATTGTAGAGATCTTCAATCTCTGCCCGCGTATAGGCCTTAGAACTGCCCGGAGCCGACTTCGGCTTGCCATCATCAGGCGCGACCTGGGGCTGCACTTTATCGAGTGTGGGGAAGGCCCAGTCGGGCTTATCAGCCGCCTGCGCCATTGGTGACACAATGGACATTGAAAACGACAGCATCAGAATCCAGACAAGAGCCCGCATTCTATCCTCCCCTCAGACTCGCTTTATTAGCGATTTAAGTAATTATGCCGTCTCAGGCCTGATACGACAAGGGCTAAGTTGAGGGGGCCGCCAAAATAAATTGCCAAGTTGGCGTATAGCAAAACCGAGCCGCTTTCGCGGGCCGCACTATTTCAAAGTTGATTTGGTTTTTACGCGCCGCTCATCCGCTTGCCAAACGCATGGATCAGCGCTTTGAGCTCTGGCTCATGGACGGCGTCTGCCGCCTCCTTCACGCCGAACCATTTGCGCACGCGCTCGTCTTCCTCAATCCAAGAGGCGCGCTCAAAAGCCACCTCCAACGGAAAGACGGTGACGCGGCAGTTTTTGAATGAGCCGTTTTTGGCGCGCTTGATATAGTGAAAATCGCCAATCGCCTCTGCCGACACTTTCCCCACAATGCCAGCCTCTTCTAAGGCTTCTTGCGCGGCGGATTCGTGTGGTGTGAGGCCCTTAATTGGCCAGCCCTTTGGCACCACCCAGCGCCGCGTTTCACGCGATGTCACCAGCATGATCTGCAGCCCAGCCGTCTTGCGCCACGGCAGTGTCGCGTATTGCGCCTTTGGATCCTTGGGGGCGGCACTCACGGGTGCCTTCATAGGGTCAACCGAAGTATTTGGTGAGCGCGCAAACCGCAGCACCAATCAGGGCTGCTGCTGGCATCGTCACCACCCACGCCATAACAATATCTTTCGCGACATTCCACCGCACAGCAGACACGCGGCGCGCGGCACCCACACCGATGATCGCGCCCGTGATTGTGTGCGTTGTCGAAACCGGCACGCCAAAATGTGTGGCGAGAAACAGAGTGATGGCCCCACCCGTTTCCGCACAAAAGCCCTGCTGAGGCGATAGGCGCGTAATTTTAGAACCCATGGTGTGAACAATACGCCAGCCACCAAACAAGGTTCCAAGCCCCATGGCAGCCTGACAGCTAATCACCACCCAGAACGGCACATGGAAGCCCCCTTCCAGTTGGCCCTGCGAATAGAGCAGAACCGCAATAATTCCCATGGTCTTTTGCGCATCATTGCCACCGTGGCCGAGCGAATAAAAAGACGCGGATACAAATTGCAAATAGCGAAAATATTTATCAACGGCCCAAGGCGTCGAGCGAATAAAAAACCATGACACGCCCAACGACAGAAACAAAGCTAGGGCAAAGCCTAATGCAGGCGAAGACACAATACCCGCCGCGGTTTTGAGTAAGCCGCCCCACACGACGGCAGAGAAGCCTGCCTTTACAGAGCCAGCACCGACGAGCCCGCCGATCAACGCATGCGAACTGGAGGATGGAATGCCCACAATCCACGTCAACACATTCCAGATGATGGCGCCCATCAAGGCGCCAAAAATCACTGCCGGATCGACAATTTTGGGATCAATAATGCCAGAGCCAACGGTATTGGCCACGCTCAGGCCAAAAACCATAAAGGCGATGAAGTTGAAAAACGCCGCCCACAGAACAGCGAACTTCGGTGACAACACGCGCGTCGACACAATCGTCGCAATGGAGTTTGCCGCATCGTGCAATCCGTTGAGCAGATCGAATAGCAGCGCGACTGCAATCAACGAATAGAGTAAGGGCAGCGAAATCATGGTCAACGTTCTATCTCCGCGAGCTAGATATGCTCGATCACGATGCCATTGATGCGTGTGGCCACATCTTCAAAGCGGTCCATCACTTTTTCAAGATGACCATAAATCTCTGACCCAACAATGAATGCCATTGTGTCAGATGTTCTATGCGCCAAGAAAAGAGATTTGATGCCCAGATCATGCAATTTGTCGGACTGCTCTTCGAGGCTTGTCATATTCTCAACAAGCACTTCAAGGCGCGTCACTTCGCGGCGCATTTGGCGCAACGCGGCCAACAGCTCCACGGTCAAATCAGCAGCTTTCACGATAATGTCGCCCATGTCGCGCATCGCTGCGTCAAACTCGTGGACTTCAAACATCGTAATGGCTTTTGTCGTCTGCTTCATCTGATCGATGGCATCATCCATGGATGAGATCAGATCTTGAATGTCGCTGCGATCAAACGGCGTGATGAAGGTGCGGCGCACGGCCAGCATCACATCGCGCGTAATGTCGTCTGCTTCATGCTCATGGTTCGCCACACGGGCACACCCATCCGCAATTCCAGCGCCGCCATCAAGAACGGAGCGCAGCGCGCGCGAGCCCAAGACGAGCGTCTGAGAATGCTTTTCGAACATGTCGAAAAACTTCTCTTCTTTTGGCATTAAGGCCTGAAACCAGCCGAGCATCCCATCCCCCAATAGCCACCAACG
>CAIUDK010000203.1 GCA_903897875.1 uncultured Hyphomicrobiales bacterium | reverse complement strand
TTTTGCGTGCAGCATTGCTTGGGCAGCACGCCACAGAACGTCCAGATATTTTATCAAGCCATCCTTCAACGCCTGAGCGCATCTCGCGCGCTTTAGCTACGGCTCGCCAACTTGGCGTACCAGGCGCTGGGACTACAGATCAAAGTGAATATTTGGCCGCCATCAATGGAATTATTTTTGGCGACAATCCTGAAGAAGGCGTAGTACGTGGACGAAGCTTTATTCACCCGCGTCTGGGATTTTCTTTCGTTGCACCAGCCGATTTTGTTTTAGAAAATTCATCACAGGCCGTTGTTGGCGTCGCCGGTGGAGGCGCTGAGGCTTTGCGTTTGGACAGCGTAAAACTGCCAGCCGATCAGTCCTTGGAAGACTACATTCTGTCTGGTTGGATTGATGGACTTTCCAAGACGTCTGTCAAAACAACACAGATCAACGGTCTACCTGCTGCCACCGCTTCAGCACAAACAGGTCCGTGGAATTTTCGAATTGCCGTTGTTCGTCTTGGTACGGATGTTTATCGATTAATATTTGCTGCAAAGAGCTTCAACGATGATATCGAACGACGTCAAATTGAAGCTATTGATAGCTTTAGGCGGATCAACACCGAGGAAGCAGGGCGAATAAAGCCGCAGTTTCTGTCCATCGTGACGGCCAAAGAAAGCGATACCGCTGAGAATATCGCTGGTCAAATGGCAATGTCTGATCGGCCGCTTGAGTATTTTCTTATGCTCAACGGCCTTGAGAAGGGTGGCCCTCTCAAGGCCGGTGAGTCCTATAAAATTATAAGAGACACATCAGGATAAAAGTTTTTTCTTGAGTAGCTCGACTGAACGTGACCATGCCAGTTTAGCTGCATCTGCATTATAGCGTTCAGCGCTTGTGTCGTTATTGAACGCATGATTTGCGCCTTCATAAGTATAAGATGTGAACGCCACTTGGGCCTTCTTCAACGCATCTTCATATGCAGGTTGGGTCGCATTCACGCGCGCATCAAGTGCGCCATAATGAAGCATCATCGTAGCCTTGATATTGGCGACCTCTTCAATCTTGGGAGCAAGGCCATAATAAGAAACACCAACGTCGAGATTAGGTGCTCGTGTGGCCAGAATATTGACCATCGCACCGCCCCAGCAAAAGCCGATAGCGCCAACTTTTCGCTTAGGGTCTTGACCTTTGATGCTGGTAATAAGTTTAGCTAGCGATTGAGCTGTTTCATCCAAATCAATCTTTGTGAAGAGCTGAACTGCTTTGTCGCCATCAGTTGGTGTTCCGCCCAATGGAGCTAAAAGGTCAGGCGCCATAGCAACGAATCCTTCTGTTGCTAATCTGCGTGTCACATCCTGAATATGGGGATTGAGGCCGCGATTTTCGTGAATGACGACCACAAAGTTATGCGCAGCATCAAGTTTGACGCCCTTGGGAGTCGCCAAATATCCCGACATACCGGAGGCATCATCACGATATGAAGATGTGACGATACGGTCGTCCGCTTCTGAGGTTACAGCTGCTTGAGCGTAATCTGGAGCAAGGAGACGCAGAGCCTCTTCGGCAGCGGTTGCGGAACCTACCAAGACAATCAATCGTTCCATGAAAGCACGCCTATCAAACGAGCTGTGCGTAAAGTCGTCATACAAATCGATAATTCTTTGATCCATAGCTTCTCTCCTTGGTTAGCCAGTTTCTATTTTCTTGGCCGCGGTCCCGGCGGGTAGCTTAGTTTCTCTCTCAATCGCCTCGACTGCAAGATACAACATGATCCGCCACCCGGGAGTGTTCGTAAATAAGGCAAGCAATGACAGGAGGCGGACATGGCGCAGTTGGCAGGTGTCAGGCAGCAATTTGTTAAGGTGGCCATGACCGCCCCTTTTCTGGAGCGTGACGAAGAGCACGCCCTCGCTGTCCGTTGGAAGGACGCCCACGATGAGCATGCACTTCACCACCTAGCGCATGCCCATATGCGTCTTGTGATAGCGCTTGCCACGCGGTTCCGCCATTATGGCCTCCCAGTCGCCGATTTGATCCAAGAAGGTCATGTGGGTCTCTTAGAAGCTGCCGCGCGATTTGATCCAGAGAGAGAGGTCCGTTTCTCTACCTATGCAACTTGGTGGATCCGCGCATCGATGCAAGATTACATTCTTCGTAATTGGTCCATTGTGCGTGGCGGAACCAGCTCGGCGCAAAAAGCTCTGTTCTTCAATTTACGCAGAATGCGTGCACGTCTATCCCAGAATGCAGCCACTCATGGCAATGCCTCGGTCTTTGCTGAAATTGCGCAGGCCATTGGGGTGTCGCGTGCGGATGTCGAAATTATGGATGCACGTTTGTCTGGCTCTGACGTATCGCTCAATGCGTCTATTAATGTAAGCGATGAGACGTCTTCAGAGCGCGTCGATTTTTTAGTCGATGATAAGCCTCTTCCGGATGTCATTGTGGAAGAAAATATTGATGCAGATCGTCGCGTCGACTGGCTACGGGATGCACTGTCCACTCTTTCAGAGCGTGAGTTTCGCATTGTATGTGAGCGCCGTTTAACCGAAAATTCGGCAACCTTGGAAGCGATTGGAGCACGTCTTGGGATTTCTAAAGAACGTGTGCGCCAAATTGAAAATCGAGCAATTGAGAAGTTGCGCTTTATTCTGCGATCACGTTATCCGCTCGAGTCACTTGATATCTTGAGCTGACGAAAAAACCCGGCATCAAGCCGGGTTTTCTTTGCGTTCCATCGATAGGTGGTGATTAGGCCGCTTCGTCAACGTCTCCGTCGGCTTCACCTTCAGCAGGCTCTTCCTGAGCTTCAGCCTTTGAACCGCGCCGCGGTCCGCGCTGCAATTGAGCTTCTATGAGCTTAAGCGCTTCTGTCTCAGTCACTTTTTGGACAACAGCTATTTCACGCACGATCCGATCCAACGCAGCCTCATAAAGCTGACGTTCCGAATAAGACTGTTCCGGTTGTGCCTCGGAACGATAGAGATCGCGTACGACTTCAGCAATCGAACTCAAATCGCCTGAGTTGATCTTTGCTTCATATTCTTGTGCGCGACGCGACCACATCGTGCGCTTGATGCGCGCGCGACCTGTGAGAATGTCGAGGGCCTTCTTCACCATCTCGGCATCAGCCAGTTTACGAATTGCGCCTGCCACAACCTTTGGCATTGGCACCTTGAGGGTCATCTTGTCTTTCATAAAATTGATGACAAACAGCTCAAGCTTGAAGCCAGCAACTTCTTGTTCTTCGATAGCAATGATTTGACCCACGCCGTGGGCTGGATAAACAATAAACTCATTAACCTTATAACCTGTGCGATGGACGCCTGATTTTGTAGGCGTGGCCTTAGGCGCGGCAGGAGCTAATTTTGATTGCGCAGTCGCTGACGACGAAGCTGCCGAAATAGGCGTGTCCGTGGCAACTGAGGTTACTGCGGAGGAGGGTTTCTTCTGTGTCACCTGAGTCCTATCATTGGCGGCTTGAGGAAAAGATTCCGGCGAAGTGCTTCCCGGAATTGTTGATTTTGTTGCGCTTGAGCCAGACGCAAGGGCCACCCTTGGGGTAGCCATGACGCGCGGGACAGGAGCAGACGAAAGTTCATTTTTCAAACGAGTGCTTGATGACACCTTTGGGTTAGAAATAGGTTTCTTTACAGGCGCGGCAGATTTTACATTTTTCCCAATAGTGGAATTAACACCAGCACCAGAATCTGTTGCAGTAGGCACGGCAGCCGCAGTCTCGCTAGTTGCCCTGCCAGTTGTCTTCGTGTTGACGACCGCTGGAGCGACCTTCGTAACTTTGGACGGTTGGGTCGCTGATATTTTTACTTTGGTCGGCGCTACATCTGATGATTTTACAGCCATCTTTTTCGACAGCGGCTTAACCTCAGTCGTTTGGTTCTTTTTAGGTGCCTTCGACACAAGTTTTGCGTTCGCTGCAGCGCTCGCAGCAATCTTTGGCGCGGGAGACTTCACAGCAGCAGTCTTTGTCAAAATCTTTGCGCTTTCCTTCACTTGGGGAGTTTTGCGAACGCTAGGTTTTGACGCAACCTTAGAAACAGATTTCGATTTCACAGCAGCGGCGGTCTTTTTGCTGACCGTAGCCGCGGCCTTGCCCGAACTATTTTTCGACTTCCCAGCGGTCGTCGACTTCACAATGGCTGAGGCTCGTTCAGATGCTTTTGTCGTAGTCTTACGAGCAACCTGTGGTGAAACGTGTGATTTCGATTTTGTGAGCTGCTTTGCCTGCGGTTTGGCATGAGCTTTAGACTTTGACTCGGTCTGAGACTTAGATTTTGACTTCGAACGAGATGCGACCTGTGTAATTACGATCTTTGAATTTTTCTTGGACGGCATACTCGGGCACTCCTCTATTGCCCCGCTTTGGAGACGGGGCAGGCGGGCGAACACCTCAAGGGTGGGCGCCAGAGAGTTATAATTCCAGCCGAACAGCGGCGGGCGAAAACTCTCTCAATCGCAGAGCTTCAGCATGGGAGCCCAGAAAAATCGGGCGTACACACAACGGTTGCGAGCAATAAAATAGCTCCGGAAAACTTTCGCCGGAGCACTCGTTACGCGAATGAAACTAAACGACTGTTAAAAATTATATATCACAAAAAATGGGGGAAATCAAAGCCTCACTCAGGCGAGGCGCTTGGAAAAGGCTGCAATGGCGAAAGGCCTACCACTTTGTTCTCGCCATTGCAGAGCTTATTTTGTTGATTTTTCTCAGTCACCTTCGCCAGGATTAGAAGAAAAATAGTCCTCTAATTTGCCCGATTTTCCATCGAATTCCTTGGCATCGGCAGGTGCATCCCGCTTAACGGTGATGTTTGGCCAAGATTTTGCCATGTCGGCGTTAAGTGTCAGCCATTTATCAAGGCCTGGCTCGGTGTCGGGCTTGATGGCTTCGGCAGGGCATTCTGGCTCACAAACGCCGCAGTCAATACACTCATCGGGATGGATGACGAGCATATTTTCCCCTTCGTAGAAGCAATCAACGGGGCACACCTCGACGCAATCCATATATTTGCACTTGATGCAATTTTCGACGACTACGTAGGTCATACCTATCTCCAAACGCGTCAGTGTTACGTGATGACGCAGACTATTATGATGCTGGCTAGCTATCGTTTATGCGCACGAACTGCAAGATACGATCACGTTATTGGCACTGATGCTGTCACAATCTCGTAAAGATGGCAGCTTTCAGAATAGGGCCCTCGGCGCTCCGAAAATCCGAGGATCCTTATCAGCTTCACATCATTTTCTAGCGCGATTGTCAGAATATCGCCAAGCT
>CAIUDK010000202.1 GCA_903897875.1 uncultured Hyphomicrobiales bacterium | reverse complement strand
CCAAGCTGGTGGCGGTGGTGGTGGAGGATCGTTGACGGGGACTGGAATAGGCGCTGGTTGTGGATAGGTACGATAATCAGCAGCAAAGGCAGTCGTGCAAATTAGTGACAGCCCAACAATAAGTGAAGCTCTTCTAAACATGTGAACACTCTCAAAAAAAACATTACGAAAAAGCGAAATAGAAAACGGCAAACTGGAAACTCAATAAACAAAACGTAATCGCTTATGGTTAAAAATCGCCTAATCGAAAATGTGATGGTGTGTGCAATGTTGGGACGCTTTTGGGCTTCAGAGCCAACAGCGCATATCTCAAGAGCGCGCGACCAAAATCATCCCGCATTTGATGCGGGTTCCAATCTGGCTCGATGTGTGTGATTTCGTATGACGTTGCGAGAAGCGCTCGTGATGACTGCGCTTAAGCTTTGTATCCCGGATTTGCTTATCCGGGATGACAGTGCGGAGAATAAACAGGCGTTGAGAGCAATCCCCTCAGCGCTTGCTGATCTTCTTGCCTGATGCGTCTTTGATCGCAATGTCGGGCTCGCGGCCGATCAGTCTTGCCAATTGGCGCAGACGGCCGTGCACGCGTTCATTGGCAAGGTCTGCGAAGTCGGTTGGCAGTGTGAGCACCAGCTTCGACTTGGAGCACTTCAGCGGCATGCGTGGCAGAATGTCGGGCATGGCGGCTGTGAGCACATACGCAAGCCTCAGAGCGGCGCCTAGGATGCGTGCGCGATCCAACATGCTCGCACTCACCATCACGCGAATATGCGGGCTCACGTCCTCGTCTAAGCCCATATGGCGATAGGCGGCGGCCAGTGCCAAGAATGCGCGGCCCGGATGGTCGATGCCGATGAAGGCGGCATTGGCGATGATGTTGAGCGATTGCTCGCCGCGATAATCTGGATGCGCGCGCCAACCGATGTCGGATAGCAAACATGACGCATGACGCAGACGTTTTTCTTCCGCTGTCTCTTCAAAATGTGTGGAGCGCAAAAACTCATCTGTCCAAAGACAGAGGTCTTCGCCGTGCTGTGGTGCGCGTGAGCGCAACAGGTTCAACTCGCGCGCAGCTCCTAGCAGCGGATCTTGTTTGCGCTGGGCTAGATTGAGGCGCTCAAACAACAATCCCTCGCGCACACCAAGCGCGGACACGACAATTTTGCTGGGCTTTGCGATGCGGATGATTTCATCCAACACAATCGCGCCATAGGCAAGCAACGGGCGACGCGCGGATGGCACTGAGCCAATGGCGATGAGCGATTCCACATTCACGCGCTCAACCAATTCGACAAAGTCGGCAGCATCGCGGGCTGGAATTTCGTAATGGTGCATGACGTTGAGCGGATAATTGCGCTGGCGCATATGCAGACGCGCCAAGGCACGCCATGTGCCACCCACGGCATAAAAAGTGCGGCCTTTGAGATGCTCTAGCGGCTTGATGCCGCGCAATGTATCGCGCACAATTTTGACGGCTTTCTTGGGTGATTTGCCCGAAATATCCATCAAGGACAGACCGCCCAAGGGCGTTGTGCAGCCCAAACCGAGCCTGCTGCCCTTCACTTCATTCAATTCCAGCGAGCCGCCACCCAAATCGCCCACAACGCCATCTGGCTTGTAGAAACCAGATACAACGCCCAGCGCCGACAATTCTGCCTCGCGTCGGCCTGAGAGCAATTCAATCCGCGCGCCCAAAGCTTTGCTGGCCGCGGTCAGGAATTGCTTGCCATTGCTAGCATCGCGCGCGGCCGCTGTGGCCAGCACGTGAATGTTGTCGATCTCCATGAAAGAACACAGCGTGCGGAAACGCTTGAGCGCAGCAAGCGCGCGCTCCACGCCCTCTTCTGGCAGATGGCCCGTCGTGGCCACACCGCGGCCCAAACCGCAGAGCACTTTGTCATTGAAGATCGCGGTGGGTGCGCGCGTCAGCCCTTCATAGGCGACAAGGCGCACGGAATTGGACCCAATATCAACAATCGCGCAAGGCTTGCCTGCAACAAGACGACCGGGCGCTTCAACCCGAGGTTTTTTCATGAACTCACTGTAAGTTTATCTATATTTTCCAGTTTATCTGGGCATTTGCCGTCAAGCGCGTGGAATTTCCAAGCGCTTGAACAGAGTTTTCGGACTCGATTCCTTCAATGACTTACCGCGCCCAGACAGGCTTGGGTTTGTCATGAAATAATTGTGGGCGTTGAAGATCTCTTCCCCAGCGGGCGGCACTATGCGCTGGCTCGATCCATCGGGCAAGAGCCTGTAGCTTTGCTGGTTATCAATCAGATTGGCCACCATGATCTGATCCAAAACCTGCTCATGCACGGTAGGATTGAGAATCGGCAACAGAGCTTCCACACGGCGATCAAGATTGCGCTGCATCAGATCGGCTGAAGAAATATAGACATGCGCCTTGGGATGCGGCAGGCCAAAACCATTGCCAAACGCAAAGATGCGCGCATGTTCCAAAAAGCGCCCGATGATGGATTTAACGCGGATATTCTCTGATAGACCCGGCACGCCGGGGCGCAAACAACAAATGCCGCGCACAACAAAATCAATACGCACGCCGGCCTGACTGGCGCGGTACAAAGCATCGATGATTTCTGGATCAACCAGCGCGTTGCACTTGCCCCAAATCGCTGCTGGGCGTCCAGCCTGCGCGTGGGCAATTTCCTCATCAATATGTTTGAGCAGACGCGGTTTAAGCGAAATGGGCGAGACCGCCATTTGCTCTAGCCCAGCGGGCTCAGCATAGCCTGTGATGAAATTGAAAATATGCGACACATCGCGGCCAATCACCGGATCGGCGGTGAAGAACGAAACGTCGGTGT
>CAIUDK010000201.1 GCA_903897875.1 uncultured Hyphomicrobiales bacterium | reverse complement strand
GATTGCACTGCCAGCGGCAGCCTATGCCGGGCAGCCATTTTTCTCCCATGCACTTGAAGGAATTCGGACACGTCGGCTGAATATGGATGTGCCGATCTCATTAGGGATTTTGCTAGCGCTCGGCATGTCGGTGATTGAAACGTGGCGGCATGGCGAACATGCCTATTTCGACTCCGCTTTGATGTTGCTGATGTTTTTGCTGCTGGGGCGGGTGCTAGAACAGGCCATGCGCCGCCAAACACGCGCTGCTGCTGGCAATATCGCTGCTCTCAAAGGCTCAACCGCGCATCGCATCGCGCCTGATGGCACCTTAAGTCTTGTTCCTGTTGATGTTTTGGTTGCGGGCGATGAGGTTTTGGTGCGCGCTGGTGAGCGTGTTCCTGCCGATTCAATGGTGACATCTGGGTCGTCGGAACTCGACGAGGGCGTCATTACGGGTGAGACAAAACGCCGTAAGGTATTGATCGGCGACACGATTTACGCGGGCTCGCAAAATTTCGATGGTGTCTTGCAGGTTCGTGTCATGGCGACGGGGGCCGCCAGTCTGATTGATGAGGTGGCTCAACTTGTTGAAAAAGCAGGTGAAGCCCGTTCGCATTATCGCCGCTTGGCGGATCGTGCCGCGCAAATGTATGCGCCGATGGTCCACACCGCAGCTTTTCTGACATTGGTCGGTTGGCTGGTTGCCGGAGCCAGTCTGCATGACGCGCTGATTACCGCAATTGCCGTCCTCATTATCACCTGTCCCTGTGCTTTGGCGCTTGCTGTGCCAGCGGTTCAGGTCGTTGCTGCCGGGCGTTTGTTTCGCGGTGGTGTGTTTCTCAACACGCCTGAAGCGCTCGAGCGTTTATCGGAGATCGACACAATTGTCTTTGATAAAACAGGCACTTTGACGCTGCCCTGCGAACAGGTCATCAATCGGAATGAGGTCTCCGAGGCCCTGCTACAAGCCGCCGCAAGCCTTGCCAAATCCAGCCATCATCCGCTGGCCGTGGCGGTTGCTGCGAGCTGTGTCGGCGGCATTTTGCCCGATGCTCATGAGGTCAGCGGCGCTGGTGTTGAGGCCAAAGTTGATGGTCAAATCCGGCGTTTGGGCAGCGCTGATTTTTGTAATATTCCAGCCGATCAGGGGGCACTGAAAGCTGGTTCGTCAGTGCTTTATATTCGCTGCGGCGAGGAATTTGCGCCTCTCTTTATCAACCAGATGTTGAGAGTTGATGCGGTTGCTACCGTGCAAGAGCTGCGTGCGTTTGGGTTTTCAATTTCAATTCTCTCGGGAGATCAAGAGCTTGCGGTGAGTTCAGTGGCAGCACAGCTCGGTGTTAGCGATTGGCGGGCAGGGTTGAAGCCCGCTGATAAAATTGAAGCCCTCGAGGTTATGAAATCTGCGGGCAAACGTGTTTTGATGGTCGGCGATGGGCTCAATGATGCGCCCGCATTGGCCGCTGCTCATGCCTCCATGTCACCAATGACGGCGGTGGATTTGGCTCAGGCTCAATCGGACGCTGTGTTTCTGGGAGATCGCTTGGCGCCCGTCGCCGATGCTGTCGCTGTTGCCCGCCACGCCAAGCAATTAATGCAGCAAAATCTGGCACTTGCCGTGATCTACAATGCGATTGCGGTGCCCCTTGCGGTGATGGGATATGTGACGCCTTTGATTGCTGCTTTGGCGATGTCGGGCTCATCGGTCTTGGTGACAATTAATGCTTTACGGGCAAGGACTTCTCCATCAAGGACTTCGCGCCAAATCGTGACTCAATCTGATAGGATGATTGAGGACACGACCGCAGCTCCATCGCCGACTGCGCCTTTGAGGATAACATCATGAATGTACTCGCCTTTATGGTGCCGCTGGCGTTGCTTTTGGGATTGGCTGGCCTGTTCGCTTTTGTCTGGTCGCTCCGCAACGGGCAGTATGACGATGTGAACGGTGCCTCGCACCGCATGTTGTCGGATGACGATCTCAAAAAATGACAATATCTGAGCGCGATCAGGATGTTACTGAGGCGACGCGGGCGGGCCGCTTGGCGTGCTTTTGTCCACCCGGCGTGCCGACTGCTGGCCAGGGCCATTTAGCGGGCTCTTGGGGCCTGTTTCATCTGGCGGCTGGCTTCGCCCTCGCGGTGCTTTCACAGTCGCTGGTGATC
>CAIUDK010000200.1 GCA_903897875.1 uncultured Hyphomicrobiales bacterium | reverse complement strand
TTGATTATTAACCATATTATCATCGATTATGGAAGTTTAAGTTCCAAAAAACTTACATATTCTGAGTTACAATGACGTAACGCGATGTTCATCTGCATTTATATTTGCGCTCTACTAATCGACGTGGGAATTCGACTATTCAGGCGATCGCCGCGTCCAACCAGCCACCCCAACAGAACAATATAAAATCACGCAGGAAAACATTGGCTCTGGTGATCAGCCAGAAACCTGTCGTCAGATTGAGAGATGGCTTGGGTGAAATAACAAAGAGATGTGGAAGGACTGATGCAGCACATCATATCGGCCAACGGCACCCGACCATCGGCCAGCGCACAGCTTAAACCCGGAGACAGTTGAAACCCAACGATCGCCGAGGGGTTCAAAACCTTATTGATTTTAAGAAGATCGACGGTGGGGGAAGATGGTGGGCACGACAGGGATTGAACCTGTGACCCCTCCCATGTCAAGGGAGTGCTCTCCCGCTGAGCTACGCGCCCCACCTGTAATGACAACGAGTTGTCATCGGGAACCCGGGCTATAGCGAGTCGAGGGCTTTAGTGCAAGCTGGAAAAGACTTTTGGCCAGGCCAAAGTGCGCCATCAGCCGTTCCGGCACTGCAAAGCGAAGGGATCTCAGCCACCCCAGATCGCCAAAAAGATGAGAACCAAAGCAGATGCCACCACGCTCCAGCGCAAAACCGCCAAGAACCCGCGATAGGTGCGCAGATGCTCATCAAAATCAGGATCTGTTTGGGACGACGTTAAAGCCCATTCCGTCTGTTCGTCACGCATTGCGGAGCCCTCATGAAGGACTCCGACCAATGCGATTGAACGGGGAAAGTTCCGGCTTTGCCGGCTCGGTGCCTGATTAGGCGGCTAGAAGACGCTGCACTTCATTGACCAAATCCTTCAGATGGAAGGGCTTGGAGAGGACTTTGGCCTCTTTGGGTGCCTGATTGTCAGGGTTAAGAGCCACAGCCGCAAAACCGGTGATGAACATCACCTTGATGTCGGGATCTAGCTCGGTGGCGCGGCGCGCCAGCTCGATACCATCCATCTCAGGCATCACAATATCGGTCAGCAGCAAACGAAACGGCTCTTCGCGAAGGCGATGATAGGCTGACAGGCCATTATCGAAGGAAGCCACGTCATAGCCAGCGTTTTGCAGCGCTTTGACGAGGAAACGACGCATATCGTTGTCATCCTCAGCAAGAAGAATTTTCGTCATGTCGGATACGCCGCTCATACAAACCTCTGGACCACAAACTTGAAATGTTTCGAAACCATCAAGCCTGTGATGGGTAAACAATAGATGAAGGGAAGGCTGCCAATTTCTTGGTTTCTCCATCTTTACGAATGATTATTGCAATCTCAGGTTAACAAGATGCAAGTATGGACAGCGGCGTCTCAGATTGGCACAGTGGAAACAGGCAAAAGAGCTAAGCCGAGGACCAGATGAAGCTTGAGGAAGGAAAGCGCCTATTTTTAGACGATCCCCTCAATCAGGGCGGGTCATCTCCAGATTCGGCAGCAGATTCGGCCTTTGCGCCTGAGCCTGAGCTTTGCCCCCCCATCGACATCATCGCCCCGCCCCCTGAGGGCCGCTTTACGCCTTTGGTGTTTTCGTCGCCCCATTCGGGCCGTATCTACCCCGAGCGCTTTCTCAAAACGTCGCGGCTTGATGCGCAGACTTTGCGCCGCTCCGAAGACGCCTTCGTGGATGATTTGTTTGGCCCCGCGGCCCTCAGCGCTGGCGCGCCGCTGCTGCGGGCCTTGTTTCCCCGCGCCTTTCTGGACGTCAATCGCGAGCCATTTGAGCTGGATCCGCGCATGTTTGAGGGCAAGCTGCCCACCTTCGCCAACACACGCTCTGCGCGCGTGGCTGGTGGACTTGGCACAATCGCCCGCGTGGTGGGCGAGAACCAGGAGATTTACGGCCATCGCCTACCTCTGCTTGAGGCTGACCATCGGCTCCAAACCCTCTATCTCCCCTATCACCGGGCCCTGCGCCAGTTGCTCGACCAAACCCTACGGGCCTTTGGAACCGTGGTTTTGCTCGACTGCCATTCCATGCCCTCAGCGCCCTTTGGCGGTGTGCGAAACGTGAATGGCACCAAGGCTGATGTGATTCTGGGTGACCGCTTTGGCACCAGCTGCAGCTCGCTCATCACCGATGTGTTGGAAGATGAATTCAGCCGCATGGGCTATTTGGTGGGCCGCAATAAGCCCTATGCCGGCGGCTTCATCACCGAACATTACGGCAATCCGACAGGCCATCGCCACGCCATCCAGATTGAGATCAATCGCGCCATCTACATGGATGAAAAGACGATGTCGCCTCTGGCCGGCTTTGCCGATGTTGCCAAAAACATAAAAATGGCCTGCGCCAGTCTCGCTTATGTGATCTCAGATTGGGAAAACCAGCAGGCGGCAGCTGAATAGCGGTGAGCGGGCCAAAACCGGCAAAACCACCCCCAGAATAAAAGGAGGCCGCCCGTGTGATCACAAGGCGGCCCAAGTCTAGGGAGGAAACGCCCAAGGAGGGCATATGCAGCAACATAATTGCCGCACCGCAATAATATGCACGTGCGGCGCACAAAGCGCAAGTGTTACTGACCTATTTTTTAAAAAATTTTAACTCGCCAAATAAGTATCTGAATTCCCTATATTTTTTCTGATGCCCGTGCTGCAAAAACCGGCCCGGCCTAACTTGGCAATTTGTGGCGCCCCCAAAATCCATTTTTGGGAGGCTCTCGCCTCGCTGCTCGCCCTCCTGTATGAATTGGCGAGATAAGAGTGTTTGGGGACGAGCGATGAAACCTGTCGAGATCAAAAGCTTCGTTGAGGAGCTCGCAAAAGTCTCTGGCGAGGCCATCCTGCCGTTTTTCCGCACCCATATCGGCTCGGACGATAAATCTGGCGGCGGCGTCTTCGATCCCGTCACCGAGGCCGACCGGGCTGCCGAAGTGGCCATGCGCCGCCTCATCACAGCCCATTTCCCCAGCCACGGCATTATTGGCGAAGAATTTGGCGAACATGCGCCAGATGCCGAATATGTTTGGGTGCTCGACCCCATCGATGGCACCAAGAGCTTTATCTCCGGCATGCCAGTTTGGGGCACGCTCATCGGCCTGCAACACAAGGGCGTGCCCTGCTACGGCCTGATGCACCAGCCTTTTACACGCGAACATTTTTCTGGCGATTGCGAAGGTGCGCTCTGGCGTGGCCTCGATCACAAGGGCACACTCAGCGAACGGCGTTTGCGCACCCGCGCTTGCGCCACACTCGATCAAGCAACGCTGATGACAACCCATCCAGCCTTGCTGGCACCCGGCACGTTAGAACCCTTCCGCCGCGTCGAACAACACGTCCGGCTGTCGCGCTACGGTGGCGATTGCTATGCCTATTGCATGCTGGCCAGCGGTCACGTCGATTTGGTGATTGAAAGCGGCCTCAATGCCTATGACATTGTCGCCCTCGTGCCGATTGTCGAAGGCGCTGGCGGCATCATCACCACTTGGGATGGCGGCAGCCCTGCTAAGGGCGGCTCCATCATTGCGTCAGGCGATGCGCGTCTGCATGAAGCGGCGCTGAAATTATTGGCCTCGGCTTAAGCCTCAACCAATTCCGACTCCACAGATACAGGCACAGGCGAGCCTGGAATAAACGCGTCAAACGCTGCCCAAAATTGAGCGCGATAGGAATCTCGCTCCATCAAAATTTCATGCCGCGCATAGGGCAAGGGAATGACGTGGCCTGCTTTAAGGCGCGTTGCAAAACGCTCTGTGGCGCGCGGGCTCACCACGCGATCGCTGCCGGGCGAAAACACCAGCGCGGGCGTTAAAATACGGCGCGGATATTCTGGATCTTGAAAATCTTTCATCAAGCGAAACGCTGCGTGGAGCCAACCAAAAGTTGGATCTCCAATCGTCAATTGCGGCGCGTCGCGACCAAGTTCAATCATGCGATTAAAGCGCCCCTCATCTGAGGTCAGCACATTGCCTTCAAATTGACGTGTCAAAGCACCAGAGCGCTTTGTGCCTGGGATATAAGCGCCACCAAAACCCGCCAGATCAAGACATTCTGCGAGCAGTCGCACGCCGCGCGGAAAGTGCAATCCGTAGAGATCAATCATCGGCGCGCTCAGCACCATGCGCTCAAAGGGCGAAGCGTGAGCACGCGCTTGCGCCAACACAATCGACGCACCCATCGAATGGCCCAAGCAGAACCAAGGACGCGGACAAAACGGCGCTAGAATATCACTCTCAATGGCTTCCAAATCGCGTTCATACAGCAAGAAATCATCAACATGACCCTTGCGCGGATCCGACAATTCGCGCGTCGATAGACCTTGGCCGCGCCAATCAAACGCCACAACATGAAATTGGCGCTCCAACAATTCGCCGATCACTTCAAAATATTTCTCGATAAATTCGGCGCGCCCACCACAGATCACCACCGTGCCACGACTTGTGCCCTCTGGCACCCAGCGTGCGGCGCGCAGCTCCAAACCATCCTGCGTGCGCAAACTGGCCACCATGCCATGAGGCGGTGCGGGATTATTGGCTGTCGATATCAATTGCATGTCATGAGCTCCAGCCTCATCATATCAGAGCTGTTTGACGATTGTGTAAACGTTGCTCCCATTCGAGCGCTTGGCGCACAATGGTTTCCAAATCATCATGCTGCCAAATCCAACCCAATTGCTCACGCGCCCGCTCATTATCGGCCACAATGATGGCAGGATCACCGGCACGCCGCGCCGATATTTTGACGGGAAAATTCACGCCCGACACGCGCTTGACCACTTCAATCACATCAAACACCGAATAGCCGCGCGCATAACCCACATTGCAGGTCAGCGGCTGACCGCCTTGGCGCAAATAGCGCAAAGCATCGGCGTGCGCCGCCACCAGATCCGACACGTGAATATAATCACGCACACAGGACCCATCGGGCGTTGGGTAATCCGTACCAAACACGTCCATGCCCTTGCGATGACCAAGGGCCGCCTGCACAGCGACCTTGATGAGATGGGTGGCATTGGGTGTTGATTGGCCTGTGCGCCCCTTGGGATCGGCTCCAGCCACGTTGAAATAGCGCAGCGCCACATAGCGCAGATCATGCGCATGGGCGGTATCGGCCAGCATCTGCTCGACCATCAATTTGGAGCGCCCATAGGGGTTGATAGGCTGGGTGGGATCATCCTCATGCACAGGCGTGCGCTTGGGCTCGCCATAGACCGCTGCGGTGGATGAGAAGATAAAATGCTTCACGCCGCGACGCACGGCGCAGGCGATCAGATTGCGGGCTTTGGATGTATTGTTAAGGTAATAGCCAAGCGGATCGCTGACACTTTCAGGCACCACAATCTTGGCCGCAAAATGGATGATGGCCGTGACCTTATGGGTCTCAATCAGCTCATCCATGAGGGGCTCATCGCCAAAATCGCCTTCCACAAACGGCACGCTATCGGGGACCGCCCAACGAAAGCCCGTGGACAGATTATCGACGACCACGATATCCTCGCCCCGGTCGAGCAAAGCCCAGACCATATGACTGCCAATATAGCCTGCCCCGCCTGTCACCAATATGCTCATTGGACCCTCTTTTAAGATGGAAAGTCTTACACCATCTTAACTGTTTGGAAGCTACGACAGGTTCCATCTTTATTTGGACCGCCTCAATCTTGGATATCCCATGCAAAAGCGTATTCGCAAAGCCGTCTTTCCCGTCGCTGGATTGGGTACGCGTGTGCTACCGGCCACCAAGACTATCCCTAAGGAAATGCTGACGGTTGTTGACCGCCCTGTGCTCCAGCATTGCGTGGATGAGGCGCGCGAAGCGGGCATTGAGCATTTCGTCTTTGTCACCGGGCGCAACAAGGGCGTGATCGAAGATCATTTCGACATGGCCTATGAGATGGAGGACATGCTCCAGAAGCGCGGCAAGACCAAAGAATATGCTGCCCTTATGGCAGATCTGCCAGCTGCCGGCGCCACCAGCTTCACACGCCAGCAAGCGCCTCTAGGTTTGGGCCATGCGATCTGGTGCGCACGCGACATCATCGGCGATGAACCTTTCGCTGTTTTGCTGCCCGACATGATCACCCTGCCCGGCGAGCGCAAATCGCGCTGCATCGGACAATGTATCGAGGCTTTTGAAAAACACGGCGGCAATATCATTGCTGTTGAGGAAGTGCCCGCCAGCGAAACGCACCTTTATGGCGTGGTGTCAGTGGGCGACGATCATGGCCACACATTTGGCATTAGCGGCATGGTGGAAAAGCCACCGCAAGGCACATCACCTTCCAACCTCATCATTTCAGGTCGCTATGTTTTGACGCCCGAAATTTTCAAGATTTTGGAGACGGTGGAAAAGGGTGCCGGTGGTGAAATTCAGCTCACCGATGGTATGAAAATTTTGTCGCAACACCAAGCGTTTCACGGCGTGCGTTTTGACGGCAAAACCTACGACACCGGATCAAAGCTCGGCTTCCTAGCGGCCAATGTCGCCTTTGCGATGGCGCGCCCCGATATTGCGCCCGGCTTTTTGGCAGAGCTGAAAAAAATCATCGGCTCGCTCTAAGCCTTAGAGAAAATATGTCGCAAACATTGCGATGACAGCGACCGCCATCACGGCGGTCGCAATCCAGCCACCAATCAACAATGCGCCACGCGCCGCAAACAATCCCATAATATCTTTGCGCGCCACAACCAGCATCATCACCACCATGAGTGGCACAGCAATCACACCATTGATCACGGCGGACCAATAGAGCGCTGCAATCGGATCAATCGGCAAGAAGCACAAGATCATGCCAACCACAGTTGCCAGCGCCAATGTGCCGTAAAACGCCACCGCTTGTTTGGGCAATTTAGACAGGCCAATGGGCCAATTGCGCGCCTCTCCCAAAGCATAGGCCGCTGAGCCACCAAGGACTGGCACAGCTAACAATCCCGTGCCCACAATTCCCAAAGTGAAAAGCAAAAACGCAAAGTGCCCCGCCAAAGGCTTGAGCGCTTCAGCTGCTTGCGCGGACGTCTGCACATCAGTGATGCCATTGACGTGCAAAGTTGCCGCCGTTGTCACCATGATCGCCATTGCAATCACATTGGACAGACCCATGCCCACCCATGTGTCCCATTCGATGCGCGACATCGCGACATCACCTTGTTCAGGCGCTGCAATCAAATCCATGCGGCGCGGATAGGCCACAATATCTTCGGCCTCTTCGGAGGATTGCCAGAAGAACAGATAGGGCGAAATCGTTGTGCCCAAAACAGCCACGACAGTGGTGATATAGTCCTTCTCCCACCGCATGCGCGGAATGAAGAGGTCAGACGCCAATTGCGTCCAGTCAACCTGCACGATCAACACGGTGCCCACATAGGCAAACAGCGACACAGTCAGCCATTTGAGAATGGCGACGTAGCGCGAATATTGCAAAAAGATCTGCATCCAAATGCACAGGCCACCAAAGCCCAACACCAGCACCACGCGGGGCGCTGGAAACAACAGCGTCACTGCATCGGCCATGGCACCCAAATCGGCGCCCAGATTGATAACATTGGCAATGAACAGCAGCAGCACCATGCTTTGCAACAACCACACCGGATAATGCGCGCGCAAAACGCCGGCAATCCCGTGGCCCGTCACACGACCAATGCGTGCGCTCACCAATTGCGCGGCCACCATCAAAGGATAGCTGAAGAAGATCACCCAAGTTTGCGCATAGCCAAATTGCGCGCCCGCTTGCGAATAGGTGGCTATGCCGCTGGGATCATCATCGGAGGCCCCCGTAATGAGCCCCGGCCCCAAAACCTCAGCCAGCCGTCCGCGCCAAGAGCCAGCTTCAAAGTCCCGGCTCTCAGGGTCCCTGTTTTCCGAGTCGCGACCTTCAGGCCCCGTGTTTGCAGAAACTGGCGCGCCCTCATTCAGCTGGGGCTGGTGGTCGATTGGATGCTGGTTGTTGGTCATACGCACACTGCCAAGTTTCCCACGCAAGTCTCACCCGCAAGTCTCACCCGCAAGCCTAAGCGGTAGTTTACTGGTTTTTATCAAAGATCGCACGCCGTTTGCCCACCCAAAAACTTTACTTGGCCATGGCAAACACACCCAAGCGATGCTAAAGCAACGTCATGAGCATTCTTCCTGTATCTACCCTTGCAACCCAATCAGCAACCGCCTCCGCTTTGCGCACCCTTGGCCTAGAGCGGGCCGGCATTGCAGCGCTTGAGGCCGCCCTGACCGCCGACAGCGCGCTCTCGGCCAGCTTTGATGCAGCGGTCGCCATGATGTCGCAGTCCAATGGTCGCGTCATCATCACGGGCATGGGGAAATCTGGCCATATCGGCCGCAAGCTCGCCGCCACCTTTGCCTCAACAGGCACGCCCGCCTATTTCGTCCATCCTGCAGAGGCCAGCCATGGCGATCTGGGCATGGTGCAGACAGGTGACACGATTCTGGCTTTGTCATGGTCGGGTGAGACGGCAGAGCTTGCTGACATCATCACCTATACGCGCCGTTTCAAGACGGGCCTTGTCGCCATCACATCCAATGCCGACAGTGCTTTGGGTAGCGAGGCGGACATCTGCCTCACCCTGCCCCGCTCAGAAGAAGCCTGCCCCAATGGTCTGGCCCCCACAACATCAACCACCATGCAGCTCGCCATTGGCGATGCGCTGGCGATTGCTTTGTTGGAAGCGCGCGGTTTTACCGCACAAGATTTCCGCATGTATCATCCCGGCGGCAAGCTGGGCGCGCGCCTAGCTTTCGTGCGCGACATTATGCATGTGGGTGAGGAAATTCCATTGGTGGCGCAGGGCGCTAAAATGGATGCTGCTGTTTTGGAAATGAGCGGCAAGCGCTTTGGCTGCGTCGGCGTTGTTGATGAGGCTGGACGTCTGGCTGGCATCATCACCGATGGCGATTTGCGTCGCCACATGCGCGACCGTCCGGCCCTTTTGTCGGAAACGGTTGAGAGCGTAATGACAACTGCGCCCCTCACCGTGGGCCCCGAGCTGATGGCAGCCGAGGCCCTCTCGATTTTGAGCGACAAGAAACGCACTGTTCTCATCATCACCGATCAGGCGCGCAAACCTGTCGGCATTGTGCATCTGCACGATCTCTATCAGATCGGTCTCGCTTAGCGCATGATCCTGAAAACTGGGAACCGGTTTTCAAATCAGATCATGCGCCAAATTTAAGCCCCAGAAAATTAAGCCCTAAAGCACCTGAACCTTCGTGCCCACCGGCGCGCGCCCAAACAAATCCACCACGTCATCGTTCAGCATACGAATACAGCCTGATGAGACGGCCTGACCAATTGTTTCAGGTTCATTGGTGCCATGGATGCGAAACATCGTATCGTGATCGCCCTTGTATAAATACATAGCGCGCGCACCCAACGGATTTTCCATTCCACCCCGCATATGGCGTGGCAGATCAGGACGACGCTTCAACATTTCTCTGGGTGGTGTCCAATCTGGCCAAGCGGCCTTGCGGCCAATATGGGCGATTCCGCTCCACTGAAATCCTTGACGACCAACACCGATGCCATATTGCACCGCCTTGCCATTGGCGAGGCTGAGATAAAGATGGCGCGTATGCGTGTTGACCGTGATGGTGCCCGGCGCTTGTGATGTTGGATCGGCTACAATGCGACGCGTGGCCTGTTCGTGCCGCAAATTCAACCCGTAGCCATCATTGCTTGCCACCTGCAAACGCTGCGCGCGCTCTGGCTGGCGCAAACGCTGTGGCGAACCATAGCGTGATGAGACTTTTTGATCGGAAGAGCTTTCCTGATGAGAAGAGTTTTGCTGATTAAAAGACGACGATACCGGATCGCCATAAAAAACGTCTGGCTCTGCTTGCGCACTCGCAACAGATCCCAACGTCATCGCACTCAAAGATCCCAAACCTAAAACCAAAACTGCTGTAGGCGATAAGATACGCATGACACACCCCTAACAACACACCAAATCGACGCGCAGCAATCAGCCGCGCGGATCGAAACGGCGCAGCAAGGCTGAAAGTTGCCCAAGATTCATGTCAAGATTCATATGTTGGTAAGGATTCAACAAGGAGGCTTAATGGCGGAACTTTGTAAAAACGTAACCCGCCACCAAAGCCCTACCGACGCGGCCAGATAAAATCATCTGTGCGGCCGGGACGCGGCTCAACTGAACGGCCCTGCACAAGTGTGCGATCGATCAATGCATCAGCTTCTGTTTTGCCTGGACCTGTGCGGCTGGCGCGCAAGCTCGTCACCAACACGCCGCCGGAAGATACCGCGGGCGTTGTTAAAGGCACAACGGGACCTGCAACAGGTTTGACGGGAATCACAACCGCCGGCAAAGGCGCTGGCAGCGGCACATTCAATGCGCCGCGTGTTGGTCCCTCTGGCACAGGTGCCGTCACACCCAGCGCGGACTTGGGCGGCTCTAGGGCTGCAACAGGATCGGGATTGGTGCGATTTTTTTCCAACAATCGCCGAATATCGCCTTCAACAAAATAGGCCAATTTGCGCGCACCCGCCCGCGTAAACCGAATGCCATCATTGGTTCTGAGTTTTTGGAACTGACCATTCACGTCGGGTCCATAGGACGAATATTGCCCGCGATCATCCTGAAAGGCTTCCCACAAATCGATGTAGGTTCCGCCAGCGCTGGCGACACGATCCCGGAATATACCGTTCATCACATTGATGTCAGCCGATAGACGTTCGCCCTTCATAATCGGCAAACCCACCCACAAAACCGGAATGTGTTGTTCGCCAAATACTTTGATCAAGGCTTCAATACGATCACCATAGACCGCGCGTCGATCTGTTTTGGCATCACGCGCCAGCGGCTCTCGCAATGGCTGGCGATCATTCGTCCCCACCATCACAATCGCAAAATCAATATGGTCCTTGCGCGCCAGCACTTCACGCGCAAGGGCAGCCACATCGGTTCCATCCTCACGCATGAGCGTGGCGGATTCACGCGCATATGGCACCAGCGCAATGTCCTGACGATCTGCAAAAGACTCTGTCAGACCGCGCGCGAGGTCTTGAGCAAAGCTGTCGCCCAACACAAGAATTCTTGCGTGAGAGTCTGTGGGACGCGCATCAACGGGAGGTGTCGCGGCTTGCTCGGTCGCACCCTGCTCAACGGGAACAGCATTTGGATCTACTGGGGCGGGCGTTCCTTCGGCTGGCGCTTCAGTGGTAAAGCCGCGCACAGGGGCGGCGCGACGCACCAAATGTGTTGGACGCTGGATAAGCTTGCGCTGTTTGAGCTGCAGCTCAAGATCGCGCCGAAAGAAAGTGGCCGCTGATTCATCTTCCGCGCGCACGCCCAGCGGCAAGCCCCAAGCCAAGAGGGCAAGGCCGACAGCAAAAGCTATGCGTTGAAGCTGAGTGTTCATCTGCAAAATATAGCGCAAAATGTGCATCTGCACATCCTCACCCAAACATCTTTACCCAAGCATTATGCTCAACACACAAATGCCCGCGATGTTTCCGTTTAACGCAGCGCCACAGGCCGGGCTTAGCGCAGCGCCACGGGCCAGAGCTCAGCGCAGCGCAATGGGCCAAGCCTGCCGCAACGGCTCTTGGCCAGCCACCCGGTCGCTCAAGAGCGCAACGCCCAAGGCATAGGACATGGAATTGTTATAGGTGCGGATGATTTTGAAATTATGCGTCACCAAAAAAGTCGGGCCATCACTTCCCGCAGGTTGCAGCAGCATCGCCTCACCCTCTGTGGGCATGCGCGACCCATCGGCGCGGATCAAGCCAGCCGCGATCCAATCATTGAAGTGGTGATAACCTTGCGACAGGGCAGACAGATCGGCGCGTGGCGGCACAATCGCCTCATAGCCCCACGTCACATCGCGCTCCCAACCATTTTTGGCCAGATAATTGGCGGTTGAGGCAAGGGCATCAGGCACATTGGTCCAGATGTTTTTGTGCCCATCGCCATCATAATCGACAGCGAATTTCATAAAACTCGACGGCATGAATTGCGTCTGGCCCATAGCCCCGGCCCATGAGCCGGTGAACTCAGCGACGCTCACATGTTTGGCTTCCAAAATCTGCAAAGCCTTCAACAATTCACCGCGGAAGAACTTGGTGCGATAGCCAGCATGGGCCAAAGTTGCCAATGCGCGGATGACAGGCGTGTTGCCGGTAAAGCCACCGTAATTGGTCTCCATGCCCCACACAGCCAGCACCACATAGCGGTCCACGCCATAGGTCGCCTCAATCTTATCAAGCACGGCGCTCCATTGCTGGTGCTGCGCACGACCCTTCTCGATTCGGGCGTTAGACACTGCGCTGGCGAGATAATCACCAATCGGTTTAACGAACTCAGCCTGCTTTTCGGTTTTAGCCACAATGGCGGGATCAGGTGTCACACCGGCAAAGGCGGCATCAAAGGTTTGGCGCGATACGCCCAGATGCGCTGCATCGACCCAGACACCTTCCACAAAATGTTTGAAGCTTGCGTCAGAGTTGGAGGCGGCCCGTACACGGTCGCCTCCGATGAGCAGAAAGGCGCAGGCAAACAGAGCAAGCACAAGGCCGGCCCGCAAGATCTGACCTTTAGAATTAACCGGCCCTAACGACCCCAAAGGAGGCGTGGGCTGTTTCAGACCCAACATGGGAACTGGATCAATACGCACAGGTAAGCTCCGCAACACGCAACAAGGCCCAACACGGGCCCTTAAGCAACAATGAGCAAAGTCTAAATAAGAATAGTTTCTCAATCGTTTCTAGCCTGCCACGCTGGTCTTTCATGGCTGGCGCTGGGCTCCAAATTTGACTTGTTAGGGCGATTGGACGAGGTTGGGAGCATAAAAAAATATTGGGTGAGGAATATGAAACTTTCAAAACTATTGGGGGGACCTGTGTCCTCCTTGATCTTGGCGCTCTCAGTGCCAGCCATGATCGCAGCCACGCCAGCTTTGGCGCAAACCCCTAAGTCAGCAACGATGGTGATCGGCTTTGGTCCCGGTGGCGGCTACGATATGTGGGGCCGCGTCGTGGGTCGCCACATCGGCAAACACATGCCAGGTAATCCCACCGTCATCATCCAAAACATGCCCGGAGCTGGCAGCTTTGTGGCGGCCAGCTGGATCTACAACATCGGCGCCAAGGACGGCTCGGTTTTGGGCATCATCGCGCGTGACGCCGTCATGGGGCCCTTGATCGGGGCAGATGGCGCCCGCTTCGATCCCAATAAAATGTCATGGCTAGGCACGCCCGTCACCGAAACCAATGTTTGCTTTGCCAGCAACACGGCAGATGTGAAATCGGTTGACGATCTCACCAAGAAGCAGCTCATCATCGGCGACACCGGTCCCGGCACTGGCACACGCACCTATCCTTTGGCGCTCACCGCTTTGCTCGGCATGAAGTTTAAGATCATCGCCGGCTTCCCCTCCTCCTCCGACGTCTTCTTGGCGATTGAGCGGGGCGAAGTTGATGGCATGTGCGAAAGCCTCGACAGCGTCAGCGGCAAGCGCCCCGATTGGCTCAAGACAGGACGCGTGAAGCTGCTGTTCCATGGCGGTGCAGAACCCAATCCGCATCTCAAGGACGTGCCCTTCGTGCTGGACCTGACCAAGGATGCGCAAACACGCAGCGAGATCAAGTTCCTCTATGCAGGCCAAGGCATTGGACGCCCATTCGTCGCCCCGCCAGCTCTGCCACCAGAGAAACTCAAAATGCTGCGTGATGCTTTCATGGCAACCATGAAGGACCCTGAGTTTGTGGCAGACGCTAAAAATCAAAAGCTCGATCTTGAGCCTGAAGATGGTGAGCATCTGGAAAAACTGATCAAGGAGATCTACGCCACACCTAAGGCGACGGTCGATAAAATCGGTGATCTGATCAAGCAATAACAAAACAAAAGGCCGGGCAAATCGCCCGGCCTTTTTTATTTAGAAGCACTTTATCTTAGCGCGGCAGAACTGTTGCGCCCATCAAATGCTTGTCGATGGAACTTGCGCACTGACGGCCCTCGCGGATCGCCCACACAACCAAGGACTGACCGCGACGCATATCACCGCAGGCAAACACTTTCTCGACTGAAGACTTATACTGCAGCGTATCGGCCGCAACATTGCCGCGACCATCGAGCTTCACGCCCAGATCGCTAATCATGCCTTCATGCAATGGCGCCACAAAGCCCATCGCCAACAAGACAAGATCAGCCTTGAGGTCGAACTCTGTGCCGGGGATCGCCTGCATTTTGCCGTCCACATGAACACAATGCAAAACCTTCACCGCGCCATCTTCGCCAGAGAAGCTCACAGTGTTGACCGCAAACTCGCGCTCTGCACCCTCTTCATGGCTGGATGATGTGCGCAGCTTCAGCGGCCATTGCGGCCATGTCAGAAGCTTGTTTTCCTTCTCAGGAGGCTTTGGCATGATCTCAAGCTGCGTCACCGACAAAGCGCCTTGGCGCACGGATGTGCCGATGCAATCAGAGCCCGTGTCACCACCGCCGATAACAACCACATGCTTGCCCGACGCAATGATAGGCTCGTTGGACCCCCAACGCTCGCCAGACACGCGACGGTTTTGCTGTGGCAAGAAATCCATCGCAAAATGCACGCCCGACAATTCACGACCCGGAATTGGCAGATCGCGTGGCTTTTCAGAACCACCAGCCAACGCCACTGCATCATAAGATGCAATGAGCGAATCCATCGTGACATCAACACCAACATGGGAATTGCAATGGAAGGTCACGCCTTCCTTTGTCATCTGTTCGACACGGCGGTCGATGTGATGCTTCTCCATCTTGAAGTCAGGAATACCATAACGCAGCAAGCCACCGGGCTTGGCGAATTTTTCATAGACATGCACATCATGACCCGCACGAGCGAGCTGTTGCGCGCATGCCAAGCCCGCAGGACCAGCACCAATGACGGCAACTTTTTTGCCTGTCTTGTGAGCGGCCACTTCAGGCTTCAACCAGCCTTCTTTCCAAGCGCGATCAACAATGGCGCATTCGATCGATTTGATCGTGACGGGCGCATCATTGATGTTGAGCGTGCAAGACGCTTCGCAAGGGGCTGGGCAAACGCGGCCTGTGAACTCTGGGAAGTTATTGGTCGAGTGCAGATTGCGTGATGCCTCTTCCCAATCGCCCTTGTAGACAAGGTCGTTCCAATCAGGAATCTGGTTATTGACCGGACAGCCATTGTGGCAGAACGGAATACCGCAGCTCATGCAGCGCGCAGCCTGATCCTTCGTCGCTTCTTCCGAGAGCGGAATGACGAATTCTTTGTAGTGACGGATACGATCCGACGCTGGCGCATAACGACGATCGCTACGATCGATTTCGAGGAAGCCTGTGACCTTGCCCATGGATTACTCCCCCGCAGCGACGTGCTGCGCCCCATTATTTTGTGCCAACAATTCCTTCAACGCGCGACGGTATTCAACCGGCATCACTTTGCGGAATTTACCCTTATACGCATCCCAATTGTTCAGGATGTCTTGAGCCCGTGTTGAGCCCGTATAGCGTGCGTGGTTCGAGATCAGCTGATGCAAACGTTCAGCATCAAAGCGCGTCATGTCAGTCATAACATCAACGCGGCCCGGCGTGTTGAGATCACCACCTTGATGATGCAAACGCTCGTTCATCTCTTCCTCGGCCTCGACCGATTCCAATTCAACCATCGCGAGGTTGCAACGTTCAGCAAAATTGCCTTCCTCATCCAACACGTAAGCGATACCGCCCGACATGCCGGCTGCAAAGTTGCGGCCCGTCTTACCAATCACAACGACGATACCGCCGGTCATATATTCACAACCGTGATCGCCTGTGCCTTCAACAACGGCAATCGCGCCCGAATTACGCACTGCGAAACGCTCGCCCGCGACACCGCGGAAATAGCATTCGCCCGCAATCGCGCCATACAACACTGTGTTGCCCACGATGATGGATTCATGGGGTACGATATGGCGTGCAGTCTTTTGCGGATAGACCGCGATGCGACCACCCGACAGACCCTTACCGACATAATCGTTGGCCTCGCCTTCGAGCTCCAGCGTGACGCCTTGCGCCAACCAAGCTCCAAAGCTCTGACCAGCCGTGCCGGTGAGTTTGATGTGTATCGTGTCATCAGGCAGACCTGCGTGACCATATTTGCGCGCAACCTCACCAGACAACATCGCACCTGTGGTGCGGTTGGTGTTGTTGATCGGCATCTCAATAATGACCGGTGTTTTCTTGTCCAGAGCAGGCTGTGCTTTGGCAATCAACGCGCGATCCAGCACGCTATCAAGATTGTGATCTTGAGCCGCCACGCGACGTGTCGCAATGTTAGCTGGCATCACTGGCTTGTGGAACAGACGTGTGAAGTCGAGCCCCTTAGCCTTCCAATGTGTGATCAACTCATCCTTGTCGAGCATTTGCATCTGCCCGATCATGTCATCAAAGTTGCGATAGCCCAATTCAGCCATCAGCTCGCGCACTTCTTCGGCAACGAAGAAGAAGAAGTTGATGACATGCTCAGGCTGGCCAACGAAGCGCTTGCGCAACACAGGGTCCTGCGTTGCCACACCTACGGGGCACGTGTTGAGATGACATTTGCGCATCATGATGCAGCCAGCTGCAATCAAAGGTGCTGTTGCAAAACCAAACTCATCAGCGCCCAGCAAGGCACCCACAACAACGTCGCGGCCCGTGCGCAAACCACCATCGACCTGCACAGTAATGCGGCCGCGTAGATTGTTGAGCACAAGAGTCTGATAGGTTTCAGCCAGACCGATTTCCCATGGGCTGCCCGTGTGCTTGATCGATGTCAGAGGGGACGCGCCCGTGCCACCTTCAAAGCCTGAAATCGTGACATGGTCAGCGCGTCCCTTGGACACGCCAGCTGCCACTGTGCCGACACCCACTTCAGACACGAGCTTCACAGAAACCTGTGCTGCTGGATTGACGTTCTTCAAATCGTAGATCAGCTGCGCCAAATCTTCGATGGAATAAATATCATGATGCGGTGGCGGTGAGATCAGACCAACACCCTGTGTCGAGTGACGCACTTTGGCAATCACAGCATCGACCTTATGGCCGGGCAATTGTCCGCCCTCGCCGGGCTTTGCGCCCTGCGCCATTTTAATCTGCATCATGTCGGAGTTGACGAGATATTCTGTCGTCACACCAAAGCGGCCAGACGCTACTTGCTTGATGGCAGAGCGCATGGAATCGCCATTCGCCATTGGCTTGTAGCGATCAGATTCTTCACCACCTTCACCCGTATTTGATTTGCCGCCAATACGGTTCATCGCAATTGCGAGTGTTGTATGAGCTTCACGCGAGATCGAGCCGTAAGACATAGCACCCGTTGAGAAGCGCTTCACAATGTCCTTAGCCGATTCAACTTCTGCCAATGGCACAGGCTTGCGGCCATCTTCAGCAGCACCCTTGATGCGGAACATGCCACGGATCGTCAGCAGACGATCATGCTGTTCATTGAGTGTCTTGGCATAGGCGCGATAATTGTCTTGCGAATTGCCACGCACAGCATGCTGCAATTGCGACACAGATTCAGGCGACCAAGAATGCGCCTCGCCGCGCACGCGGTAAGCGTAATCACCGCCCACATCCAACGCATTGCGATAGACAGGCGATTCACCAAACGCATCGCCATGACGCGCAACGGTTTCGGTTGCCACTTCATGAAGGCCAACGCCTTCAATCATTGTGGCTGTGCCAAAGAAGAACTTGTCAACGAACGCGCGCGACAAACCAACGGCGTCAAAAATCTGCGCGCCGCAATAGGATTGATAGGTCGAGATGCCCATCTTCGACATGACCTTCAACAGGCCCTTGTCGATGGATTTGATGAAGCGCTTGACGACTTCGTAACCATCCACTTCCTCAGGGAAGTCCTTGGCCATCGAGATCAGAGTCTCAAACGCCAAATAGGGGTTGATGGCTTCTGCGCCATAGCCAGCCAAACACGCAAAGTGATGCACTTCGCGCGCTTCACCTGTTTCAACCACGAGGCCAACAGATGTGCGCAAACCCTTGCGGATCAGATGATGATGCACAGCAGCGGTTGCCAACAAAGCTGGGATCGGCACGCGATCCGCACCCACCATTCTGTCAGACAGGATGATGATGTTGTAGCCAGTCTTAACCGCCTGCTCAGCGCGTTCACACAAACGCTCAAGCATCTCGCCCATCGCATCGGCACCGCGCTCAACTGCATAGGTGATGTCGAGTGTCTTGGTGTCGAAGGAATCTTCAATCGAGCCAATGTTGCGGATCTTTTCGAGATCGCCATTGGTCAAAATCGGCTGGCGCACTTCCAGACGCTTGCGCTTAGAATTGCCGTCGCGATCAAAAATATTGGGGCGTGGGCCGATGAACGACACAAGGCTCATCACAAGCTGTTCGCGGATCGGATCAATCGGAGGATTGGTGACCTGCGCGAAGTTCTGCTTGAAATAGGTGTAGAGCAGTTTCGACTTATCCGACAAAACCGAAATCGGTGTGTCGGTTCCCATCGAACCGGTCGCCTCTTCACCTGTCGCAGCCATGGGTGCGAGCAGAATGGCGATGTCTTCTTGCGTGTAACCAAAGGCCTGCTGACGATCGAGCAAGGAAACGTCGGTGCGCGAGGCACGTGGCTCCACTGGCTTCAAATCTTCCAGCACGATCTGGGTCTGCTCCAACCAATCGCTGTAGGGATGCGACGAGGAGAGCGATGCCTTCATTTCATCGTCGGAAACGATGCGGCCCTGCTCCAAATCGACCAGCAACATTTTGCCAGGCTGCAAACGCCATTTCGTAATGATGCTCTCTTCTGGAATTGGCAGAACGCCCATTTCGGACGCCATCAAAACCAGACCGTCTTCTGTCACCAGATAACGAGCGGGGCGCAAACCGTTACGATCCAAGGTCGCGCCAATCTGACGACCATCGGTAAAGGCAACTGCTGCGGGGCCGTCCCATGGCTCCATCAAGGCTGCATGATATTCGTAGAAGGCGCGGCGGCTTTCATCCATCAATGGATTGCCGGCCCATGCTTCTGGGATCAGCATCATCATGGCGTGAGCGAGTGAATACCCGCCCTGCACCAAGAACTCCAACGCATTATCAAAGCAAGCCGTATCCGACTGGCCTTCATAAGAAATCGGCCACAACTTTGTAATGTCAGAGCCAAACAAATCAGATGCCACAGACGCTTGGCGCGCAGCCATCCAATTCACATTGCCGCGCAATGTGTTGATCTCGCCGTTATGGGCAACCATGCGATAAGGATGGGCCAGCGACCATGTTGGGAAGGTGTTGGTCGAGAAGCGCTGATGCACCAAAGCCAATGCCGATTCCAAACGTGGATCGCTCAAATCTTTGAAGTAATCGCCCAGCTGCGTGGCGAGCAACATGCCCTTGTAGACAACAGTGCGCGATGACAGCGAGACGGGATAGAACCCAGCCATGCGCTTGTCTTTGAGCTGATAGACTGTGTTTGAAATCACCTTGCGCAGGATGAACAGACGACGCTCGAATGTGTCTTGATCGGCCACGCCATCACCGCGACCAATGAAGATCTGACGATGCACAGGCTCAGTTGGCTTAACGGTTTCACCAAGACCAGATGGATCAACCGGCACATCGCGCCAGCCGAGAAACTTTTGTCCTTCTGCGGTGACGACTTTTTCAACAAGACCTTCGACGATCTTGCGACCTTCTGGATCGCGCGGCAAAAACAGCGCGCCCACGGCGTAGTCGCCAACAGCGGGAAGCGTGAAGCCCAGACGCTGCGATTCTGCCACAAAGAAGCCATGCGGGATCTGGATAAGCATGCCGCAACCATCGCCGGCCTGCTTGTCAGCACCCACAGCGCCGCGATGATCGAGGTTGAGAAGGATCTGGAGACCCTTTTGAACAATGTCATGCGACTTGCGATTCTTGATATCGGCTACAAAGCCAACGCCGCAGGCGTCGCTTTCATTGGCTGGATCGTAAAGGCCCTGAGCATCAGGGAACGCGGGATCGAAAACTGGGGAATTCATCACGGGAGCTCCGGAAATCTCTTGAGAAGGGGTCAACGACAGAGCACCGCTGCGTTTGAGCCCGCCGCGCTCTGCGCTGGCAGCTGCAAGTTCGCTTTGCGAAGCACTTTTCATCGCCTGTCTCCCATCGGTGCCACTTCACGCGTCACCCCAATTAAAATGTCTGCCTGACTTTCTGTCCCAACCCCACACATTTCCCCAGATCACTGGCAAAATCATGTGGATTGCCTAATCGTCATGCAAGCGGTCTGCCATATCAAAGCTAGCACGCCGGCGGGATAGAAAGCCCGAAGCTCAAAGGACAGTGACCCTGACCTATTCTAAGCGCGCGAACATGACAGATTTAAACAATCTACACAAGCCATTGACCCGCCAAGTTCACGCCCTAGAGGCCCGCTATGCCCAGTGAAATTGCGCGCTTGCAGCTGATTTTAAGGCTCAAGCTTGCGCGCTGCCATTCCACCCCAGCCACACCGGCCCGCTTTTATAACCAAGCTTATCTATAGGGCGCAGCAAAGCCAGCTATCCATCAAAAAGTTATGTCAACGAAAAGCCATTCTGTTCGTTCTCTCATCGAAGCAGCAGGTTTAGGTACATTTTGCCCAAGAATTACTGCCTAAGACCTGTGCAGTGAGCGTGAGGAGAGACGGATGGCTTTTACTTGGAAGAGACTGTCATGTACTTGGAAGAGACTGTCAGGGCTTGGCAATTTAGCTCTCATGGCGGGCCTCACCCTGCCTGCCCCCGCCCATGCGCAATTTTTCAACTGGGGTGTTCAGCCCCAGCCCTATGAGGCGCAGGTGACCATGCCGGTCGAGGTCATCTATCAACGCATTGCGCGCCAAGGCTATCGCGTCGTGCGCCCGCTGGAGCGCAATGGCCGGGTGCTGATTGCTGATGTGATTGATCGGCGTGGTCGCGAGGTTCATCTGGTGATTGATGCGCGCGACGGCGGCATATTGCAGAGCTTTGCCAATACCGGACGCCCGCAGCTCTCACCGCCGGGCCTAATTCCCGGTGCGCGCACCCCCGCCCGGCAAGCGCGTGAACCAAGCCGCGCCAAGCCCGCGCGCCAGACCACCGCCAGCAGTCCCGACCCTAAAGAGCACAGCGCACAGCCCGACAAAAAGCCCAGCCGCCTACCATCACAAATGCCAAGCGTCCCCGGTCAGGCTGAAAAAGCCGCCCCCGCAAATCCTGTGGCAAATTCTGTGGCAAGTCCTGTCGAGAAACCAGTCGCACCAACGGCCAAAGCCGTTGAGCCCGCCATCAACGGCAAGAAGCCCGGCTTTGCCAATGGTGTGCCCATCAACCCGCTTGATTGAGGCTTAAACCCAGCCCATCAATTCGCGCCGCACCAAATGCGTCAACAGATCGAGCCCAGCAGGGCTATCGTTTAAGCAATCAATGCGCGCGAATTTCTCGCCGCCATTCTCGTGGAAATATTCGGCATTCTCGATGCCAATTTCTTCAATCGTCTCGAGACAATCAGCGACAAAGCCCGGCGTGATAACGGCGATCTTTTTCACGCCATCGCGTGCCAACGCTTTGATGGTTTCATCCGTATAGGGCTGCAACCATTTGGCTGGCCCAAAGCGCGATTGAAACGTCAGTTTCATTTTCTCTTTCGACCAGCCCATCGCTTCACGCAAGAGACGCGCGGTCTTGGCGCATTGGCAATGATAGGGATCGCCCTTCATCAAATACTCATGCGGCACACCATGGAATGACGCCAACACAACTTCGGGCTCAAAATCCAACTTCGCCAAACCGTCTTTGAGCGAACCTGCCAAAGCATCAATATAGGCTGGATCATCATGATAGGGCGGAGCGACACGCAAGGTCGGCTGCCAGCGCATTTTCATCAAAGCTTCAAAGGTTTTGTCGCAGACGGTTGCTGAAGTTGCAGCTGCATATTGCGGATAGAGCGGCACCAACAAAATGCGCTCACAGCCTTGCGCTTGCAACGCATGAATTTTCGATTCAATCGATGGATTGCCGTAGCGCATCGCCCAATCAACCGTCACCTGCCCGGCCTTGTCGCCCAGTTGCGCGGCCAGACGTTCAGCGACACCTTCAGATTGCGCGCGCGTGATGGTGCGCAGCGGACCCTCATTGCGCTCTTTATTCCAGATGGAATCGTAATCCTTGCCCTTGCGACCGGGCCGCACTGACAAAATAATCAGATTGAGAACCGGCCACCAAATCCAGCGCGACACTTCAATCACGCGCTTGTCGGACAAAAACTCTTTGAGGTAGCGCCGCATCGACCAATAATCAGTCGCGTCGGGCGTGCCCAGATTGACCAGCAAAACGCCGATCCGCCCAAAAGCGACAGGGGGATGATCGGGCGGGAAATGGTTTGTTTGCATCATAGGGTCCTCTTTGAACCCTATCTAAACAAAAGTGGAGCGTTTGCCTATTGGCTCTGCCAACCGTGATGCACGGGGCCATGGCCGATCCCTTGGCCGATCCCTTGCGCCGAATGCCCCACATGCAGATCGTCAGCGGCGCGCAGAGCACCCGTCAGATAATCCTTGGCGCGGGCCACAGCCTCCACCAAGCCAAACCCAAGCGCCAAATACGCGGCAATGGCGGAGGAGAGCGTGCAGCCTGTGCCATGCGTGTTGCGCGTCACAATCCGCTCGGCTTCAAAGCGATGGATCTGCTGGCCATCAAACAACACATCGACAGCACGCGTGCCGCTCAAATGGCCGCCCTTGACCAAAACAGCCTTGGCACCCTTGGCATGGAGTGCGCGGGCCAAAACTTCCAACCCGGCTTCATCATGCGCCTCAGCCAGCCCGCTCAAGCGCGCGGCTTCAGGCACATTGGGTGTGATGACATCAGCCATCGGCAGCAACACACGACACATGGGCTCAACAACATCATCGCCGCCCAAACGGTCGCCACTGGTGGCCACAAGCACAGGGTCCAGCACAATAAAGCGTGGCGCAAATAAGCTCAGGCGCTTTGCCACACAGTCCACAATGTCACCGCTCGCCAACATGCCAATTTTGACGCTTTGCACATCAATGTCTTTGAAGACCGCATCCAATTGCGCGCCCAAAAAGTCGGCGGGGGGAATATGAACCGCGCTGACGCCTTGGGTGTTTTGCGCAGTCAGTGCCGTGATCGCCGCCATGCCATAGCAGCCAAGTGCCGCGAATGTTTTCAGATCGGCCTGAATACCAGCCCCGCCTGAAGGATCAGACCCGGCAATCGACAAAACATTGGGAACAGATGTCATATGGCGCAATCGTTTTTAAGTGCGTTCGTCCACCAGCAACCTGCCATCATGGGGCAAAGTGCCGGGCACAAACACATCAATCTCTGTGTCGAGTTCAAGAATATCGCGCACCGTTTCAGCCAAAGTGTTGATCAGCGCTGCATCGGCGCGCTGGGCTTCCACCTGCAAGAACAGTGCATCACGCGCACCCATTTTCATCACCACCATCCGCATGCGCTGCAGATTGGGATAAATCTTTTGCACTTGCGCAATCTGGTGCGCATGGATCAATTTGCCATGCACCATCGCAGATCCATTCACATGACCCATACAGCCTTTGATGCGCAAATTGGTGCGCCCACATGGCGAAGGACCGTTCAAGATCATCGACAAATCGCCAGTGGCAAAACGCACCAGCGGAAAATCCGCATTCAATCGCGTGACAACGATTTCGCCAATTTCACCCGGCGGCAAAGGCTCGGACGAGCCGGTGCGCACGATTTCCAGAATGAGTCCCTCATTCACAACCATGCCTTCAGCCAGCACGCCTTCCGCAGACGTTGTCTCATAAGCCACAACGCCCAGATCAGACGTCATATAGGCTTGGCGCACGCTAATGCCTTTGAACGCAAAGCTCTTGCGCATCTGCTCAGTCAATGGCCCGTTCGACACAAGTGCTTTGCGGATCGACGACACATCGCGATTGAGTGACGCGCCGCGCTCCAGCAAAGCTTTCAAGCGCTCCGGATCACCACAATAAGCGGTGGGCTTGAGATGATGGATCGCCTCCACCTGCTCATCAATATCGCCGATGCCGGCTGGAATGACGGCGCAGCTCAACGCATGCGCACCGCTCTCGATAATGTGGCCATGCGTGTGCAAGTGATAGTTGAAGCAATTGAGAACGATGTCGCCCTTCTCAAAGCCTGCTGCGCAGAGTGCGCGTGCAGCGCCCCACCAATCCTTAGCAAAACCTTCGGGCATAAACATCGAACTGCCAACCATCAGCAGTCGCTTCAACGCGCCCGGACGTGTTGGCACAAGCCCGCCGAAAGGTTGCTCGCCCTCTTGCAGCTCCAAAATATCTTTGCGCCGCAATATAGGAATGCGCACCAAATCTTCGCGCTTTTTAATTTCAGAAATCTTGATGCCTCTCATCTGACGACGCAGAGCCGCAGCGCGCGGCTTGGCCACGGACACAATCGCCTTCAAGTCGCGGAACAGAGCATGTTCTCGCGATTGCGGCGTGCGTGTCTCATAGC
>CAIUDK010000199.1 GCA_903897875.1 uncultured Hyphomicrobiales bacterium | reverse complement strand
AGATGCCTGTGCACCCCGATTCTCAACACAAGCTCGTCATCCAACATCGTGGCCGGTACTACCAATGGACTGTCGCCCCGTTTGGCTTGGCCTCGCTGCCTGCTCAGGCTCAGCTGTTGATGAATGCGGTTCTGATGTACTGCTCGCGCACGGCTGCGTATATTGACAACGTGACGACTGGATCTGAAGATTCAGCATCGGCTCATATTGCCGCACTCAAGCCCGTTTTCGAAGCGCTGCTCCAGTGGCGACTTCGTCTCACCATCCCCAAGGCCAAGATCGCCCAGCTGCGCTTGGCCGCCCTTGGTTACCAACGCGAAGGCAATACCGTAGCGCTGGCCGATGACAAGAAGGAGGCGGTCCGCTCGTGGCCGACGCCCGAGAACAAGGATTCTCTCGCCCGCTTTCTTGGTTTCACCTGCTTCCTGCGTGATCACATCTTTGATTACGCAGCCAAGACGCGTATTTTGGAGGCCGTCAAGAAGTCATCGCGATTTGATTGGACGGCCGAGGCGCAATTATGCTTCGACAAGCTCAAGGAGGAGATCTATCACAATGCGCTAGTGTTGAAGGTGTTCGATGAGTCCAAGCCGACTTACATCATCACGGACGCTTCCACTGTTGGCCTGGCTGGAATTCTCTATCAGCCCGATCTGGCTGACGCTGAAATGCCCACGCCCAACAATTTGGTTTACCTGTGTAGCCGCGCCGCGCGCGGTGCTGAACAGGCATACCCCGCCTACAAGGCTGAACTGAACGCTGGTCGCTACGCCATGGCTAAGTTCAAACAGTACCTGTATGGCCGCCGCTTCACTTGGCTGACGGACCATCGCTCGCTCACGTTCATGACTGATGCTGCCGAGCTCAATCGTACCTTATTGAACTGGCGAGAAGAATTTGCCAACTTCACTTTTGATGTCCGCCATGTCGAAGGCGCCCACAACATCATGGCTGATGCGTTATCCCGTTGCTATCCCGATCGGTTCCGCGCCGGTGTTGCCGTCCGATCGGTGCAGCCGGCTCCGCCTGAATCCGAATCCGACCGACGTCAGCGGCTCGCTCGATGCGCTCATCTCTGGGGCCACTGGGGCGTCCGCGCCACACTGGAACGACTTCATCAGCAAGGTCATGACTGGCCAAACATGGAGTCCGCCGTGCGATTCGCTATCGACAACTGCAACGCCTGCCGTCAGTGGTCGCTGGGCCTCCCTCGCTCGTCTCCGATCACTGCACCGAACGCCGAACAACCGTGGTCGCACATTGCGTTCGATCCGGTGGAGATGCCCGTTCGCAACGGTCTTCGAACCTTGGTGGTGATCGTTGATCAGTTCTCTGGCTATGTGCTGCTGCGCGCTGCCCCTGACAAGTCCGCGCACAACCTGGCCCTGATTCTCTGGCAGGTTATCGCCGATTTTGGTCCACCTCGCCGAATCCACAGCGACGGCGAAGCCACCAATGTCGCTGCGGTGCTCGCTGCCCTTCGCTCAATGCACGGCGTCGAACACGAAACCATCACGCCGTACAATCCCCAACAAAACGGCAAAGCTGAGGCCGCCGTCAAGACAACGCTCACGCTGATTCAGAAGTTGCTGACGGACTCTGGCTCGCCCTGGCCATCGGTGCTCGGTTCTGTTCAACTAATGATGAACACCAAGACGCGCTCACTAACTCGCATTGACCCGTTCCGCCTGATGTTTGGTCGCGCTGCCGTGGAGTTTGACTTGGCCGCCGAGGTTGGCCCTGATCCTCAGTCTCCGGACGATCCGCTCTCCGAGTACAAGGAATGGCTTGCTGCGCAATATGCCCAAGTTAGCGAACTCTGGCCTGGCCGGCTCGAACACGTCCGCCAGGAGCAGAACAAGGCCGCTCAGTTCTTTGCTGATCGCCATCGCATCGCCAAAGTCCCGCTGCCGCTCGACGTCTGGGTCATGTGCAAAAACACGACCCGCGCCTCCAAGCAAGAACCACCGTTTGAAGGCCCATTCAAGATTGTGGCTTATGACGAGAAGGCGAAGGCCTACACTGTTGTTGATGCCGCCGACGAGAAGTCGAAGCGTCAAGTGCCGATGTCTCATCTCAAGCCGATCATTCATTACCGACATGATCAACAATCCGAAACCACCTATCACGTTGAAGAAATTCTTGACCACCGGGTCATCGATGGCAAGGACGAATTCCTAATCAAGTGGTATGGTTTCCCGGTCTCAGAATCTACCTGGGCCAAGCGCGCTGACATGAACGGTCAACGCGCCATCTTGGAATTCTTCAAGAATCGCGAACGCGCCAAGCCGAACCGCGCGAAGAAGCCGCCTGTGAAGAAACGCAAGACCTCCAACAAGTAACTTCACTACTGTCCCTCCACTTTTTCGTCTCGACCTCTACCACCAAAGTTTTTGACTTCATTTTTTGGGGTAGAGCTCTCGTCGCGGGGGGGTGTTGTGGCCGGTCCATCGCTATGTTACTTTATGTCTTCTATGTCGGATTATGTTACCTCTCCTTGGCTTACCGCAGGAGTGCGTTACGAAGGCTAACGGCCTATTTTTCTGATCTCTT
>CAIUDK010000198.1 GCA_903897875.1 uncultured Hyphomicrobiales bacterium | reverse complement strand
TGCAGCGCCCACTTCAACACTGGCACCCCTCGCGCCTGTGAAAGCGACTGCGCCGGTCAAGACCTTGGCGCAATTGCAAGGGCTGGACGATGTGCGCACCTATTATCAGCATGTGTTTGGCGATGCGCCCTCCGTGCGCTTTCTCTGGCAGAGCGATGCGCAGGGCAAGCTTGTTTCCATTACAGGCCAATTGTGTGAAGCCGTTGGCTGCGACACGGGCGATCTAATTGGCTCGGATTTTCTGAGCGCCGTTGCTCTGCGTGGGCTTGAGAGTGCAGCTTTGCGCACCGCCCTTGAGCGACGCGATACGTGGAGCGGTGTGGAATTGGTTTGGCCGGTGGCCCAATCAGGCGTCGGCGTGCCTGTCTCGCTGGGCGCTATTCCTTCTGTTGATCGCAAGCGCAAGTTCGATGGTTTCCGAGGCTATGGCGTTGTGCATCTGGCTGATGTCCAGATCTCCGATGTCATTCAAGTTGTCATGCAAGTGGCACCGCAGACTGAAGACGTGCGTCCGGTTCAAGACGCGCCCGTTCTTGTTGAGGCCGAGACCATTGCTGATGTGACGGCGACCGTTGAGCCCGTGCTGCCGCTTGAGATCGCTGAGACACCAGTGGCCGATACGCCCACCCTCATTGCGCTCGAAGATATTCCTGTGGCCGATAATGTTGTGCCCCTGCGCCTTTGGCAGGAACGCGCTGCCGCTCAAGCAGCCGAAGCCGCTGAGGCCGCAGAGTTGGCTGAAGTGGCTGCCGAACTTGCTGCCCATCTTGCAGCAAACGAGCTTGTGGCTGAGCCTGTCGCAACTGAAGCTGTTCTTGAAACGGCTCCTGAACCCGTCGAGCCCGCGCCCACGCCGACACCTGTGCTGATCAAGCCTTTTGTTGATACTGACGAGGCCGTCAATTTGTCGCCCGCCGAGCGCATCGCCTTTCGTGAGATTGCGCGCGCTTTGGGTGCACGCACGCGTGCCACTGAAACCGTCGAGCCCGTCAAAAAGAGCGCTGAGCCAAAAGCCGCTGCACCTACAATCCCAGCAGCGCCGGTTGAGCCTGCGGCCAAATCGGCCAACGACATTTTCCAGCAAGAGCGCGATGCCGATCTAGCTGCACTGTCGCGCAATGCGCATCATCTGATTGATCGTCTGCCTGTAGGCATGTTGGTGACGCGCGCAGAAATTCCTGTCTTCCTCAATCGCACCTTTTTGGATTTGCTCGGCTTTGAGAGTGCCGATGAATTTCATGATGCAGGTGGGTTGGATCATCTGTTCAAATCTGGTGACCCAAGTTCGGTTGCCGATGAGGGCGCGATCCACATCACCAGCAAATCGGGTGAGACGATTGCGCTTGAGTGCCGCGTCCAGCGCATCACATGGGATGATCTTCCAGCCACACTGATGAGCTTCCGCCGCGCTATTGAGCCAGAAACAGCTGCGCTCGTAAAAGCTTTGGAGATGGAGCTGCGCAGCACCGAAGCCGAGACGCGCGAGCTGCACGCCATTCTCGATACCGCCACCGATGGCGTTGCTGTGCTCGATCCGCAGGGTCGTATTCTCTCGCTCAATCGTGCGGGTGAGGCTTTGTTTGGCTTTGAGCAAAACGAAGTGGCTGGTGATAATTTTACCGTTCTGCTCGCCCCTGAAAGCCATCCGCTGGCTTTGGATTATTTGTCCGGCCTGCAAGCCAATGGCGTTGCCAGTGTCTTGAACGATGGTCGCGAAGTTGTGGCCCGCGCGCGCCAAGGCGGTGCGATCCCCGTGTTCATGACTTTGGGTCGTTTGCATGCGGGTGGCAGCACAAAATTCTGCGCGGTCTTGCGCGACATGACACCATGGAAGCGTGCCGAGCGTGAGCTCAGCGATGCGCGCGCCGAGGCTGAGCGTGTCAGTGCGTTGAAATCGGATTTTCTGGCCAAGGTCAGCCACGAAATTCGCACACCGCTGAATGCTATTTTGGGCTTTGCTGAAGTCATCATCGAAGAGCGTTTTGGCCCCGTCGGCAATGAGCGTTACAAGGACTACCTCAAAGACATTCACGCCTCTGGTGCGCATGTGATGAGCCTTGTGAATGATCTGCTTGATCTGTCGAAGATTGAAGCTGGCAAGCTGGAGCTCGACTTTGTGAGCGTCGATGCCAATCGCGTCATCTCAGAATGTGTCTCTCTGATGCAGCCCCAAGCGACGCGTGAGCGCATCATTGTGCGCCAATCACTCGCCCCACGTCTGCCCCATATCGTGGCTGATGAGCGTGCGCTGCGCCAGATTGTGCTGAACCTTCTGTCCAATGCCATCAAGTTCAACGAGGCCGGCGGGCAGGTGATTGTCTCAACTGCTTTGACTGATGCTGGCCATGCTGTGGTGCGCATCCGCGATACCGGCATCGGCATGACCGAAGCCGATGTGCAAACCGCGCTTGAACCGTTCCGCCAGCTGGCCACGGCGCGTCAATCGTCGGGCACTGGTCTTGGCCTGCCGCTCACCAAAGCTTTGGTGGAGGCCAATCGGGCCAGCTTCGTGATCCGCAGCCAAAAGAACAATGGCACATTGGTTGAGGTCGCTTTTCCACCCACGCGCGTTCTAGCTGAGTAGGTTGCCCAATACCTCCTGCCGAGCGAAGATGTCTTTGATCTGACACACTGTTCAGTATTGTGCAGTGCGATATAGTCAGACTATGCTCGCGGCACCCGTAGCGGAAGGCTAGACAGTCATATGCCCACTCAACGCCTCGATCGGCTGTTCAAACCAGAGTCTGTTGCGCTCGTGGGCGCGTCTGCCCGTGTGGGCAGTCTGGGCAATGCAGTCCTGCGCAATCTGACGCGGGCTGGTTTTGCTGGCACCATTTATTGTGTCAATCCGCGCTACACCCAAGTCGATGATCGCCCCTGCTGGCCCAATCTTTTGGCTTTGCCAGCCGTGCCCGATTTGGTGGTGGTTGCTTGCCCTGCTGATCAAGTGCTGTCTGTCTGTGAAGATGCCGCCGCCCATGGCGCGTCCAATATCATCGTCATCACCGCCGATGTTGTTGCGCCCGGCGCTGAGAGTCTGACGCATGCTTTGACGGCCTTGGCGCGTCGCACAGGTGTGCGCATTGTCGGTCCCAATTGTTTGGGCGTACTGGCACCGCGCGCCAAGCTCGATGCGTCCTTTGCCGCTAACCCCGTTGAGAGCGGCGATCTGGCCGTGATCTCTCAATCGGGTGCCATTGCCACCACGCTCATCGCTTGGGCACATGAGCGTAAGCTCGGATTCTCCGGCCTCGTGTCGGTGGGCAATATGGCCGATGTGAACTTTGCCGATTTGCTCGATTATTTTGCGCTCGATCACGGCACACGCGCCATTCTTCTCTATGTGGAAGCCATTGGCGATGCGCGGACCTTTATGTCGGCAGCGCGCGCTGCGGCCCGCGTTAAACCTGTCATCGTCATCAAGTCGGGCCGTCATGCGCGCGCCGCTGCTGCAGCTGCCACGCATACTGGCGCGCTGGCTGGTGCTGATGCTGTCTATGATGCGGCTTTCCGTCGCGCTGGTCTGTTGCGTGTGCGCGATATTGCCGAATTGTTCGATGCTGCCGAGACCTTGGGGCGCATCAAGCCGTTTCCCGGCAAGCGTCTGGGCATCATGACCAATGGTGGCGGCATTGGCGTGATTGCCGTTGATAATCTGCTCGATCTTGGCGGCAAGGTTGCTGAATTGTCGGATGAGGCGCGCACCCAATTGGATGCGGTGTTGCCACCAAGCTGGTCGCATTCTGTGCCGGTTGATATTTTGGGCGATGCTGATCCAGCCCGCTATCGTGCCGCGCTCAAGATTTTGCTCGAAGACCGCTCCAACGATGCTGTGCTTGTGATGCATTGCCCCACGGCTTTGTCTCGCACCGATGAAGTGGCCCAAACTGTTGCTGATGAAGTCGCAGCCTATCGCAGCGCCACTTTGGTGCCAAAGCCCGTGCTGGCCGTGTGGACGGGTGCAACGCCCAAGTCGGATGAGATTTTCGAAGCCGCGCGCATTCCCCATTATACCAGCGGGGCCACGCGCGGCTTTATGCATTTGGTGCGCTGGCGCGAAAATCGTGATGCGTTGATGGCAGTGCCGCCGTCTTTGCCAGACACATTCTCGCCCGATGTGACGCGTGCGCGCGCCATTGTCACCCAAGCGCTTGAGCGTGGGAATGGTTGGCTGACGCCTGTGGAAATTTCCACGCTGTTGGAAGCCTATCAAATCCCCAGTGCGGCAGCGCGTTTTGCGCGCAATTCGGTGGACGCTGGCGAAGTGGCCAAAAGTGTTTTGCGCAATGCGCACGCCTGTGTTGTTAAAATTCTCTCGCCCGATATTCAGCACAAATCCGATGTCGGCGGCGTCGTGCTCAATTTAACAACGCCTGAGGCTGTGATTGCCGCCACCAATAAAATGCTGGTGGATGTGGCCAATAAGCGCCCCGATGCGCAGATTGATGGCGTTACCATTCAGCCGATGATTGATCGCCCTCATGCGCGTGAACTGATTGCCGGCATTGCCGATGATCCGACCTTTGGGCCCATCATCGCGTTTGGGCGTGGCGGCAAGGCTGTTGAAGTCATCAATGATCGCGCATTGGCTTTGCCACCGCTCGATCTGTCGCTGGCGCAAGATCTGATTGAGCGCACGCGTGTTGTGCGCACGCTGCGCACCTATCGCGATGTGCCCGGCGCTGATATCGACTCTGTGGCGCTCACGCTGGTGAAGCTGTCGCAATTGTCCGCCGATATTCCCGAGATTCGCGAGCTCGATCTCAATCCCTTGCTCGCTGATGAGCAGGGTGTGATTGTGCTGGATGCGCGCATTGCGATTGCACGTATGGAAGGCAAGCCGATTAAGGGCCCCAATCCACGCTTTGCCATTGCGCCCTATCCAGGCCAGTGGGAACGCCATCTCAAATTGGGCGATGGCCAGCGCGTGTTTGTGCGCTCCGTGCGCCCCGAAGATGATGAGCTTTACCGCAGCTTTTTCCAATCGGTGTCGCAGGAAGATTTGCGCTTGCGCTTCTTTGCGCCTGTTAAAGAATTCAGCCACGCCTTTGTCGCGCGTCTCACGCAGATTGATTATGCGCGCGCGCTCGCACTCTGCGCTATAGACGAATCCACTGGCGATATGCTGGGCGGTGTGCGTCTGGTGCAAGATGTCGATGGTGTGTCTGGCGAATACGCCATTCTGCTGCGCTCCGATTTGAAAGGGCGCGGACTTGGTTGGTCGCTGATGCAATTGATGATTCAATATGCGCGCAACGAAGGCTTGGAGCGCATTGAGGGTCAGGTGTTGTCGGAAAACGTCACCATGCTGCATATGTGCGAGCAATTGGGCTTCACGATGAAGGATGACCCCGACGAACACGGCGTCAAATTGGTGAAGCTCGAATTAAGCGATATGCCACCAGAGCCAGCGGCAGATACGCAATAGTCATCACGTCAGCGCGTCGAAACGCGCTGCTTGTCTTGTCCATCGCGGCCATACACATCTTCGCGGAAGTGTGCTTTGCCGTCGGCACCCGCCCAGCCTGTCATATAGACCCACATGACCGGGACTTCGCGCACGAGCTTGAGTTCAATCTGCTCGTTGGTGGCCACTTTTTTCAAAAGCTCAGGCTTGGACCAGCCGCTAAAGGCTGGCGCATTGGGTGCGCCTTCTAATATCCATGAAGCAAGATCGTAGACACCTTGGACGCGCACACAGCCATGCGACAAGAAGCGGTTGTCCTTGCCAAATAGACGCTTGGAGGGCGTGTCGTGCATATAGACCGCATGACGATTTGGCATGTTGATGCGAATTTCGCCCAAGGAATTGCCAGCCCCTGAATCTTGGCGCAGCAGATAATTGGCCACCATCTGCTCGTTCGTCCAATCAATCTTGGCTGGGTCCACTTCCTTATTATGCATGTCGAGTACACGGATTCTGAGCTTGCTCAGATAGTCCTTGTCTTTGAGTAATTTGGGAATGAATTCGTTCTTGATGATGGAGGCGGGCACTGTCCAAGTCGGGTTCAAATTAACCGCCTGTGCGCGGGCGACCACTTCTGGCGATTGATGCTCAACATCGCCCACAATGGCCACAAAGCGTTGCGCCACTTGGCCAGATTTGACCGCCTCCACCGTCGCCGATGGCAGGTTCACCACAATATAGCGATCAGAGAACGACAAGCGCATTTGCGACAAGCGTTGCGACGTTGCGACCATTTGTTGGTAACGCTTGAGGGCTGGCACATTCATGGCGCTCAGCGTGGCACCTGACACAATGCCAGTGGCTTTGAGCCCCATGCGGGCCTGAAAAGTATTCACCGCAGCGCTGATTGTTTTGTCATAGACATTGGGCGTGTCTGAAATGGTGCGTGGGTCCAGATCGCCTTCAGCTGCCAATCGTTCTTTGAGCGCTGCCACTTGTTTGCCGCGATCACCGGGGGACAAAGCGACGACTTTGGGCCAGCCGCCACGATCACTGATGCGGCGATAGACATCTGCCAATTTCGCTGTGGCGACAATGGTGCTGGGCGTCAAAGAGGGATGAGGATCGTTAGGTAATGTGAATTCAGGGGGCGGGGCTGATCGCTCTGCGCTCGCGCGATTATTGGGCGTCTCTCGCTTGGCCATTTGTTTTTTGTCTAGCGCAGTCTCTCTAGGTGCGCTTTGCGATGTCGGCAGCACAATTGACTCTGGCGTAACTGCAATGGACGAAACTGATGAATTGGCTGGAGTGACAACGGTGGTGTCAACGCCAGCTTGGGCCGACTGGGCAGCCGCAATCAGAGTGCAAGACAGAAGAAATTTTGAAACAAAGGACATAGGAAAACTCATAAGGGAGCGAAAAGCCCGAACTGAGACTAAACCTAAACCAATAAAACTTTCTAATCACGCCTATTTGATGAAATGCTGTGCTTATGGTGACTGAGGATCGTTAATCCTGCCGTTGCGGCACAAGGGATGGAGCGGGGATGCAGACGCATTTTTGTTCATCTGCATCCCAGCATTCGGGCGTCAGATCTCTTTCTTGACGTCGTTGCTTTTCTCTTCAAAACCTTCTTCAGCTTCAAGGCTTTCCTTGAAAAGAGCTTCGCCCGTCATCTGAGTTTCTTCTCGATAATCGTCTTCCTCTTCGCTTTCGACCTCTGGGATTTCTTGGCTCCCCACTGCGGGTTTTTGAGGTGTGGGCACAGAGGATTTCGTGGCGCGAGGATGGTGGACTGAGGCTGCTTCCGTCTTGTGAGGTTGCGTCATGGACGGTGGATCGCTGGCGGGAAAGCTTTCCTCTAGCGCTTCATCCAGTTTCGCATCTTCTTCAAGTTTAATGTCATCTTCAGCCTTATACTGACCTTTGTTTTTATGAACAGCCATGGCCGCCTCCGTGAAGAACCTTGTGGGCTCTCTGGTAACGCGGGCCGAAAGCTTATTGTTTCAAAAGGGTTAGGCTGTTTCGATCAACAGAATATGCAGACTGCGCGGACCATGCGCGCCCAGCAGCATGGATTGCTCAATATCAGCGGAGCGGGAGGGGCCGGTGATAAAATTCACCGTGCGTGGCATCAAGGCTTTGCCAAAACGCGCCCGCAATCTTTGCCACATGCTCTCCAACCCCACTTCGATGTCAGAGGTTTTCAACACAACGAAATGTGTGTCTGGCAAAAAGTTCAGCGTGGTGGGATTGTCTTGGCCGGACGTGAGCATCAAACTTCCCGTCTCAGCAAAGCCAGCAGAGGCCACGCTGATGGCGTTCAAATCATGCCCCGTCGATGGCCCTTGCGAGAGCGCCATGGAAGTGGCGTTCCAATCGAGAGCGGTGAGCAATGGATCAGCGCCCATCCGAATGGTGGCTGGTAAATTATGCTCACGCAGATAGCGCGCCACCTCAGCAGGAATTTCAGCAGCGCTGGCAAGACGCGCAACGCTGGCCTGCACCATTTCTGCTTGCTCAATAAACATCGCCGTTTTGGTTTCGCCCTCAAGCTGACCACGCGCAGGGATGACGCCCGCAGGTGTTTGCGCCAAGCGATTTTGAACGCTGGCCAAACGTGGCGCCTCCTTGCCATGCACGCCGAGCGAGCGGCGAATGTTGGAGAGAATATCGTCGCGTGCTGTGCTCATGATGTGACCGAAGGTTTTGCGTTGGCCGCTTTTTGAGCGCGGTGCCATTGCGCTTGAAATGTCTCGCCTTGGGGTGCTGGCAGATCCCGTGATTGGGTCCAGCCGCTGGTAAAGGGCAGCCAATGAAAACGCCCCTTGGCGCGTCCCATGATGCTGAGCAAACGCATGCCGAGGGTCGTTGAAAAACGATACAGCACAGGCCGTTTGGCAAAGAACGCCCAGAGGCCCAAACCGGCGCGAATGGTGGCTGGTGAGAGATGGCGTTCAAACTCACGCTCACGCCAATGACGCATCAGCTTTGGCAAAGGAATCCGCACCGGGCAAACGCTTTCGCAGCGTCCACAAAAAGTGGATGCATTGGGCAAATGTCCAGCCTCATCGACGCCAATCAAGGACGGCGTCAACACAGCACCCATGGGGCCGGGATAGACCCAACCATACGCATGGCCACCAACAGCGTGATAGACGGGGCAATGATTCATACAAGCGCCGCAGCGAATACAGCGCAGCATCTCTTCAAACTCAGAGCCCAACATCGCAGAACGTCCGTTGTCGACGAGGACAACATGATATTCCTCTGGCCCATCGGGATCATCAGCCCGGCGCGGACCAGTTGAGAGCGTTGTGTAGACCGTCATGTCTTGCCCGGTGGCTGAGCGAGCCAGCACGCGCAAAATTTGGGCAGCGTCTTCCAGGGTCGGCACGATCTTTTCAATCGACGCGATGACGATATGAACCTTAGGTAGAATTTGGGTGAGATCCCCATTTCCCTCATTGGTGACGATGATCGAGGAGCCAGTTTCAGCGATCAACATATTGGCACCGGTAATACCAACATCAGCCGCCAAGAACTTTTCGCGCAAGATGCCGCGCGCTTCGCTCAGCAAACTTTCGGGCGCGGTCAAATCGCGTTGTGCAGGTAAGTGTCTGTGCGTGTGGCGGAAGTCTGCCGCGACCTGTTCCTTGGTCAGATGAACGGCGGGCGCGATGATGTGCGAGGGCGTTTCCCCTCTGATTTGTATGATATATTCGCCCAGATCCGTCTCAACAGGCACCATGCCAGCAGCCTCAATGGCAGCGTTGAGGCCAATCTCCTCCGACACCATCGATTTGCCCTTGGTGACGGTCTTGGCGCCGCGTGCTTGGCAGATACCCACGATTGCATCGCAGGCTTCTTGCGCGTTTCGGGCGAAATGAACCTTACCACCTGAAGCTGTAACATTGGCCTCATAGGTTTCGAGATAGAGATCGAGATGGGCCAGCACATGGTCTTTGATATCGCGGGCTGAATCGCGCAGAGCCTCAAATTCTGGCAGGCGGGCAGCAGCTTGGGCGCGCTTATCAATGAAGCGATGGCGGACATGCCCCAACGCCGCTTGCAGCTGCGTATCTCCCAATGCTTTCCGAGTGTTAGCCTTAAACTGCGGGGAGGTGGAGGCGTGGCTCATGAGCGTTGGCCCTTATCTGAGGGGGCAGCGGCAATGGGCGCATCCTGCGTCATGCCAGCCAACACTTCAGCCACATGGCGCACTTCTATGTCCTTGCCCTGCCTAGCTAATTTGCCCGCCATGTTCATCAAACAGCCCAGATCACCAGCCAGCAAAACCTGTGCGCCGCTGTGGAGAACCTGAGAGGTCTTCTCTGTCACGATGGCATTGGACAGATCGCCATATTTAACCGCAAAGGTGCCACCAAAACCGCAGCAAACGTCAGAATCTTTCATCTCAGTGAGAGTCAGGCCCTCAACCGAGGCGAGCAATTTGCGTGGTTGTGATTGAATATTCAGCTCCCGCAACCCAGAGCATGAGTCATGGTAGGTGACATTGCGCGGGAAGGTTGCAGCCACTGTGGTGACGCCCAAAACATCTGTCAAAAAGCTCACCAATTCATGGCATTTTGCAGCGAAGTTATTGGCAAGATTGGCGATATCTGGATCGTCCAAAAACAGCTCAGGATAATGCTTGGCCATCATCCCGGTGCAAGAGCCCGATGGGGCGACGATATAATCGCAATCTTTGAACGCTTCCATCACTTGGAGCGCTAAATCTCTGGTTGTGGTGCGGTCGCCAGAATTGAAGGCTGGCTGACCGCAGCAAGTCTGGCTTGGCACAACGACCAAACAGCCAGCATCTTCAAGGAGTTTGACCGCAGCAAAGCCGACGCTGGGCCGAAATAAATCGACCAAACAGGTGGCAAATAATCCAACGCGGGGTTTTGGTTTGGTTTCTGCGGGCACGATTGTCATCTCATGGGGTGGCAAAACGTAAAAGGATATCGGAAACGAAAGTACTGTGGCCCACAAGCGGGTTCTTTTCAAGCATTTGCCTCTGACCCGCTAGCGTTGGCCCCTAGTTCCGGCTAGTCTCTGGCTAATAATTTAGGAGGAACGCGGTGTCTGAAATTGCCTTTCCCGCTCTAGATATGTCGATTATTGGCCGTCGTGACCAGATCATCCAAGGTCTCGCCGAACTGGTTCCGCCTGAATGTCTCATTACCAGCGAAGATGAGCGCCGTGCTTTTGAGACGGATGCACTCACTGCCTATCGCCGGATGCCACTTGCAGTTGTGCTGCCACGCAGCACCGAAGAGCTGTCGCTTGTGATGGCATATTGCCATCAGCAGGGTGTCAAAATTGTCCCACGCGGGGCAGGGACATCGCTGGCCGGTGGCGCCATTCCTCAAGAAGATGCTGTTGTCATTGGTGTTTCCAAGCTCAATCGGATTCTCGAAGTCGATTACGGCGACCGGATTGTGCGCGTCCAAGCGGGCGTCACCAACCTATCCATCACGGATGCCGTCATGGCCGATGGTTTTTTCTATGCGCCTGATCCATCATCACAATTGGCCTGCACCATTGCGGGCAATATCGGGATGAATTCTGGCGGCGCGCATTGCCTGAAATATGGCGTTACAACCAATAATATATTGGGCGTGCGCATGGTGTTGATCGACGGCACCATTGTCGATATCGGCGGGCGTCACCTAGATGCCGCCGGGCTCGATTTGTTGGGCGTTATCGTTGGCTCAGAAGGCCAGCTGGGCATGGTGACCGAGGCGACGGTGCGCATCCTACGCAGCGCCGAAGGGGCCCGTCCTGTGCTGTTTGGCTTCGATACCAGCGAACAGGCGGGCGCTGCGGTGGCGGCTGTTTTGGGCGCAGGCATTATTCCCGTTGCGATTGAATTTATGGACAAGGAAGCCATCGTCATTTGCGAAGCCTTTGCAAAGGCTGGCTATCCCCTTGATGTTGGTGCGATGTTGATCGTCGAGGTTGAAGGCTCTGAGCTGGAGATCGAGGCGCAGCTGTCCTTGATTGTCGATATCGCGCGCCAGCATGGCGTCAAAGTCGTCAAGGAATCCAAATCCGCTATGGAGACGGCGGCGATTTGGAAGGGCCGCAAATCGGCATTTGGTGCGACGGGACGTGTCGCCGATTACATCTGTATGGATGGCACTGTGCCCACCGGCCAATTGTCCTATGTGCTTAAGCGCACTTCAGAAATCGTTGATTCCTACGGTCTTCGCGTGGCCAATGTGTTCCATGCGGGCGATGGCAATATGCATCCGTTGATCCTCTATAATGTGAACGATCCAGCCGAACAGGCGAAGGCCGAAGAGGCGGGCAATGACATCCTGCGGTTGTGCGTGGAGGTCGGCGGCTGTCTGACAGGCGAACATGGTGTGGGCATTGAAAAGCGCGATTTGATGAATGTTCAATTCACAAAAAGCGATCTCGACCAACAGATGCGCGTGCGCGCTGTGTTTGACCCGCTCTGGTTGTTGAATCCCGCCAAAGTTTTCCCTCTCGAAGGACGGATTGCCGCGTGATGAATATGGACGTCAGACCCGCTTCCCTAGAAACACCTGCGACCGAAGCCGATCTAATTGCTTGTGTTTTAGCTGCTCGCGCATCCAACAACACGCTGGAAATTATCGGCGGCGGTTCGCGAATCGATCTTGGTCGCCCCGTGCAAGCCAAAACCAAACTGTCGCTAAAAGCACTCACGGGCATCACGCTTTATGAGCCCAGCGAAATGGTTTTGTCAGCGCGCGCTGGAACATCTTTGGCTGAGATTGAAAAACTCTTGTCCGAGCATCGGCAGATGCTGCCTTTTGAACCTGCCGATTATCGCAAGCTTTTGGGATCGCAGGGAGAACCCAGCATTGGCGGTCTGGTGGCGGGTAATATTTCTGGCCCACGCCGCATTCAAGTTGGCGCAGCGCGCGATCATTGTATTGGCGTTCGCTTTGTGAATGGTCGTGGCGAACTCATCAAATCTGGTGGGCGCGTTATGAAGAATGTCACCGGGCTCGATCTGGTAAAGCTTCAATGCGGCGCTCACGGTACTTTGGGTGTGGTGAGCGAAGTGACGTTTAAGCTTCTCCCAAGGCCACAGGCGACTGGCACTTTGGTGTTGGAAGACTTGAGCGATGCAGCCGCCATTGCCGCTTTATCTTCGGCCTTGGGCACGCCGTTTGAAGTCTCGGCTGCAGCCCATTTGCCAGCAGGCATTGCCGGACCCAGCGCACTCACTTTGTTGCGATTGGAAAATTTGCCAGTCTCGGTTGAATATCGCCTCAACGCTTTGTCTAAACATCTGGAAGTGTTTGGAAAAGCGCGTCGTCTGGACGAGGGCGAGGGGCTAGCTCTGTGGCAGCGCATCCGTGATGTGGAGTTTTTCAGCGAGCCCAAAGAGCGCGCTGTTTGGCGTGTGTCTCTGGCGCCATCGCAAGCCGCTGGATTTGTAAAAGCCCTGCGTGCTCAAATGGATGTGGCGTGCTTCTACGATTGGGGCGGTGGTTTGGTGTGGCTCTCGACGCCGTCAGACGCAGAGTGTGGGGCGGGCTTGCTGCGCGCAACTCTCAGCCAGTTTGGCTCTGGTCATGCAACTTTGGTCCGTGCCAGTGCAGAGCAAAGAGCCCATGTGCCAGTGTTTGAACCTTTGTCGGCTCCTTTGATGAAAATCACGCAAGGGTTGAAAGCCAGCCTTGATCCGCAGGGCCTTTTTAATCCTGAACGCATGTATGCGGGCATTTGATACTCCAAATTTGACCGCGAACGCAGGCACTTGAGATGAAAACATCCTTTTCAGACATCCAACTCGCCGACAGCCATATGGCGGTGTCGGAGAAAATCCTCCGCAGCTGCGTCCATTGCGGGTTCTGTACGGCCACCTGCCCAACCTATCTGCTGCTGGGCGATGAGCTCGATAGTCCACGCGGGCGCATTTATCTCATCAAGGACATGCTGGAAAACGGCAAGCCTGCGACGCCCGAAGTCGTCAAACACATTGATCGCTGCCTTTCGTGTTTGTCCTGCATGACGACGTGTCCATCTGGCGTGCATTATATGCATCTGGTCGATCACGCCCGCGCTCATATCGAAAAAACCTATGTGAGATCAATAGGTGACCGCTCGCTGCGCTGGGTGTTGTCGCATGTCTTGCCCTATCGCGGTGTGTTCCGATTGGCGCTGGCTGGCGCATTTTTGGCAAAGCCCGTGCGCCCACTTTTGGCAGCAATACCCGGCATTGGCGCGCGCCTGAACGCTATGATTGATTTGGCGCCAGCGCGTTTTCCGTCCAAGCCTCTGACAGAAGTGCCACCTGAAATTGTGGCGCCCGTGCGCGGTCGTGTCGCGATATTGGAAGGCTGCGCGCAACCGGTCCTCAATCCCGGCATCAATGCGGCAGCGCGCCGTATCTTGGCGCGTCATGGCATTGAAGTGGCTGATTTACCTAAAGAAGGTTGCTGCGGCGCATTGGTCCATCACATGGGTCGTGAGGACGATGGGTTGTCCTTCGCGCGGCATAATATTGATGTTTGGACGCAGGAAATTGAAACGCGCGGTCTGGATGCCATCATTATTACAGCATCTGGTTGTGGCACGACGGTGAAGGATTACGGCTTCATGTTCCGCGATGATCCCGCTTATGCCCAAAAGGCGGCGCGCATCAGCGCCTTAACGCGCGACATCACGGAATATCTGAGTGAGATGACGCTCAATCTCGCGACCCTCCCTTTGAAACTTACCGTCGCTTATCATTCAGCATGCTCCATGCAGCATGGTCAGAAAATCACTGATGCGCCGAAAAAACTGCTGAAAGCGGCGGGCTTTGTGGTCCGCGATGTGCCTGAAGGGCATATATGTTGCGGATCTGCTGGCGTGTATAATATTTTGCAGCCAGAAATTGCAGGACGCTTGCGCGCCCGCAAAGTCGGCAATATCGAGCGTACCAAACCAGATGTGATTGCAACCGGAAATATTGGGTGTATGACCCAGATTGGAAAAGGCACACAGCTTCCGATTGTGCACACAATCGAGCTTCTTGATTGGGCGACCGGCGGAACACTGCCCGAAGCGCTTCAAGCCCTTGAAACAAAACAAACTTCAAATCACGCTAATTTACAATTAGCCCATTAAACAGAGCAGGATGCAGCCATGGCCACGAAGACAAAAGCGAAGCGCAAAGCGAGTGCGAAGAAATCCGCAACCAAGGCATCGCCGGTGAAAAAGGCTGCAGCCAAGAAGGTGGTTGCCAAGAAAGTTGTTAGTAAGAAAGCGACCAAGAAAGTGGTCGCTAAAAAAGCGCCAGCCAAAAAGGCGGTAGCTAAGAAGACAGTCGCCAAAAAGGGTGTAGCTAAGAAGGCAGTCACGAAAAAGACCCCGGCCAAAAAAGTGACAGCCAAAAAGGCCGTTATCAAAAAGGCCGCCCCTAAAAAGACAGCTCCTAAAAAGTCAGTGAAAACAGCGGTTGCCGCGAAGAGGTCAGCACCCAAGAAGGCAGCACCCAAGAAGGCAGCCAAAAAGTCTGTGGCGAAGAAAGTCGCACCCAAGAAGGTTGCAGCTAAGAAACTCGCCCCAAAAAAGGTAGCAGCCGCCAAAGCCCCTGCCAAAGCCCCGGCCAAAGCGACCAAGCGCGCCACGAAGAAGGTTGCGTCCCCAGCTTTGCCGCCAGCATCCCGCAAGGCCACAGCACGCGCTGCCCGCCGCCCTACAACGGTTCGGGCCCAACAGGCGCGGCCAAATGTTGCGCGTAAGATGAAAGCGCGCACTCCAGTGACGCACCCAACTGAGCGTCCTGTTGAAGTGGCGCAGATTGTTGTGGCCCCAACGCTTGATAATTTGAGCCACGGTGTTCAGCTGGCCTTGCTCCAGACGGAAGCTGTCTTGCGCAATGGCGAGCCGCTTTTGCCCATCAATCTAGAGGAGGCTGAATCCGCTCAGTTTCAGATCTGGAATTGGGTGCAGCAGGGCATGTTGATTGAAGCGGCCGCTACAGGTGAATTGGAAGGCGAAGTCACTGAGCAGAGCCATCCAGCCGGCACGCTCATTGATGGGCATTTGCTCAAGAGCCTTGCTGACTCCGAGGTTGTGCAGATCTGCCAAGACATCGGCGCTGCGGGTGCATTCGAATCATCCTTCAAGGATGCGGTAGACTACTTCGTTGCGCGCATGGTTTCGATGGAATATTTGCCACTTTCCAACGAGTCGATAGCTGAAACGTGAGTATTCGTAGCTTAAACTGAAGTATTCGACGTCTCAAAAAGTGTTTCGTTATTACAACAAGCGTGAATTCAATTTCGAAAATTGGCCACGCTTGTTTAACATTTAGGCAATTGCCCTGCTTCTTGTCTTGAGGTTTCTGTCTGCTCAGGTGAGCTTGTTCTTATAAGGACAAACGTCCAGTGCAAACGGAGCGATCATGAAAAGCGCAGCCTCATTATTGGTGCCAGCAATCATCTGTCAGCTAAGTCCCGCGTTTGGCGCTGATCTACCGTCAACAAAAGTCCCCGAACCCGTCGCAGCCGTCGTGAGTCCTTGGGATTTCCAGGTCGGTGCGGGCCTCACCACCAATTATATTTTCCGTGGCATCACCCAATCGAACAAAAATGCGAGCGTCTCGGCCAATGCGGAGTTGCGCTTAAATCTGAGCGATACATGGCAGCTCTACGCTCAGGCGGCGGGCTATAGCATCAAGCTCACGCCCTTCAATCCCAATCCATCCATGGAGCTGGACGTCTTTGGCGGCATCCGCGGCACATTTGGCAATCTGACAACCGATGTTGGCGTCTACGGATATTTTTATCCCAACGATCCCAACCATCCCAAGCTGAGCTGGGTCGAGTATTACGGAAAACTTGGCTATAATATCAACGACATGTTCAATGTTGGGTTCAATTACAATTATTCGAACAATGAAGGCGATACGGGCGCCTCCGGGCAATATGTGTCTGCGACCGCCAAGATCACTTTGCCGATCGGTTTTGCGATCTCTGGCGAATATGGCCACAATTTCCTAGGCACAACCAATAGGCTCTGGACGCCGCCACTGACTGATTTGCCAGACTATA